>JACMRO010000436.1 GCA_014376425.1 Rubritepida sp. | reverse complement strand
CCATCTGCGCCGCCGACCGCAGCGCGCCGAGAAATGCATATTTCGAGTTCGACGCCCAGCCCGCGATGATGATGCCGTACACCCCCAGCGAGGACACTGCGAAAAGGTAGAGGATGCCGACATTGATGTCCGCAATCGCCCAGCCGTCATTCACCGGGATCACCGCCCAAGCGATCATCGCTAGGACAAAAGTCAGGATCGGCGCACCCAGAAAGAGATAGCGGCTGGCGCCGGAGGGAATGATCGTCTCCTTCATCAGCATCTTAATGGCGTCGGCGAAGGGCTGCAGCAGGCCGAAGGGGCCGACCACATTTGGGCCCTTACGCATCTGCATCAGCGCCAGCACCTTGCGCTCGGCCAGCGTCAGGAAGGCGACGGAGAGCAGCACCGGCACCAGCAGAGCCAGCGTCTGCGCAATGGTCAGCGCCGCGTGGCCGACGGGGGTGGCGAGGAACCCGTCCATCCTATTCGGCCGCGATCGCGAAGGTGGGTGCGGCGCATTCGGCCATGGTGGGCGATGCCCGAGTGATGGGATCAACCTGGAAGTAATTGCCCGGCGGCAGTGCGAAGGGGGCGTGGTCGTAGGGCGCCGCCGGTGGCGCCACCAGCGCCGTCTCCGGCACGATGCCGGCGAAGAGTGGGTGCTGAGCGCGCAGCGCATCCAGCGTGTCGAAGGGCAATGGCCGGCCGAGGGCAGCAGAGGCGGCGCGAATTATGCGCCAATCCTCCCGCGCTTCGCCCGGCGGCTGGATGGCGGCCCAACCGCGCTGCATCCGGCCCTCGGTGTTCAACCAGGTCGCATCCTTCTCGGTATAGGCGGCGCCGGGCAGGATGACGTCGGCGCGCGCGGCGGCGGCCTCGCCATGGTGGCCTTGATATACCACGAAGGCAGAGGCGGGGATGCGCGCCGCATCGAAGCCGTCCGCGCCCAGCAGCCACAGCGCGTCCGAAGCCAGCACGCCTTCCAGGCCATTTTCCGCAACGCAGCCCAGCTCCAGCGCGGCCACCTGGCCGCCGAAGGCGTGCAGCAGATTAAAGCCGTTCCATTCCGGTGTGGGCCGCGCCAGCGCCCAGGCCCGCGCCAGCACGCCGGCGGCATCGGGCCGCGTCAGCGCACTACGGCTGAGGATGACCATCGGCCGCTCGGCGCCGTCCAGGAAATCGGTATCGAGGCCGACCCGCTCGGCGCGATATGTCAGGTCATCCGCCGCACCGACATAGGCCACCCGCAGCCCGGCCAGCGTCGCCTTGCGGATGCGGGCGTTGATGACCGGCGACTCATGCCGCGGATTGCCGCCGATGATCAGCAGCCGGTCGGCGAGTTCGATGCCAGCGATGGAGCTGTTGAACAGGTGATGCGCGCGATGCTGCCCGGTGATGGCCGCGCCGTCCTGCCGGCATTCCGTCCGCCCGCCCAGCGTATCCAACAGCGACTTCAGCGCGAAGATGCTTTCCGCGTCGCAAGTGTCGCCCACCACGGCGCCGACCCGTCCGCGAAACCGCGCCGCGATTTCCGCGAAGGCCTCGGCCCAGCTGACCGCGACCAGCTTGCCGGCACGGCGCAGCCACGGCCGGTCCAGCCGGCGCCGCTTCAGCCCGTCAAACGAGAAACGTCCACGATCGCCCATCCATTCCTCGTTGATGGCGTCGTCCTGGCGCGGCAGGATACGCAGCACCTCGCCAGCGCGGGCATCGATGCGGATGGGGGTGCCGGTGGCGTCCAGCACATCGATGCCGTCGGTCTTCTGCAGCTCCCACGGGCGGGAGACGAAGGCGTAGGGCCGGCTGGTCAGCGCGCCGACCGGGCAGATGTCAATAAGGTTGCCGGATAGCTCCGAAGTCAGAGCCTTTTCGACATAGGTCGTCACCTCCATCGTCTCGCCGCGGCCGGTGGCGCCGAGTTCGGGCACGCCGGCCACCTCGGTCGCGAAGCGGATGCAGCGGGTGCACTGGATACACCGCGTCATCACCGTCTTCACCAGTGGCCCGAGATACTTGTCCTTCACCACCCGCTTTTCCTCGCGGAAGCGGCTGCCATCGCGGCCGTAGGCCACAGCCTGGTCCTGCAAGTCGCACTCCCCGCCCTGGTCGCAGATCGGGCAATCCAGCGGGTGGTTGATGAGCAGGAATTCCATCACGCCGCGCCGCGCGGTGCGGACCATGGCGCTGTCGGTGAAGACCCTCATGCCCTCGGCTGCGGGATAGGCGCAGGAGGCGACTGGCTTGGGCGCCTTTTCGACCTCGACCAGGCACATGCGGCAGTTGCCGGCGACTGAGAGCCGCTCGTGGTAGCAGAAGCGCGGGATTTCGCGGCCCGCGGCCTCACATGCCTGGAGGACGGAGGCGCCTGCGGGGACCTCGATCTCCTGGTCGTCCATGAAGAGCTTAGGCATCTGCTACTCCGCCGCCATCGGCATGGCGTGCCGCGCCTTATACGCCGCGATACGATCTTCCATCATCGGCCGGAAGTGCCGGATCAGCCCCTGCACCGGCCATACCCCACCATCGGCCAACGCGCAGATCGTGTGGCCCTCGATCTGCCGCGTCACCTGCTCCAGCACGTCGATTTCTTCCGCTTCCGCGCGGCCCTCGACCATGCGGATCATCACCCGGTTCACCCAGCCCATGCCCTCGCGGCAGGGCGTGCACTGGCCGCAGCTCTCATGCTTGTAGAAGGCGCTGAGGCGCTGGATCGCACGGATCAGATCGGTGCTCTTGTCCATTACGACCACGCCCGCGGTGCCCAGGCCCGTCTTGTGTTCGCGCAGCGCGTCGAAGTCCATCAGCACGTCGTCGCAGACGCTCTTGGGAATCATCGGCGTCGAGGACCCGCCTGGAATCACCGCCAGCAGATTGTCCCACCCCCCGCGCACGCCGCCCGCATGGCGGTCGATCAGTTCACGCAGCGGGATGCTCATCTCCTCCTCCACGTTGCACGGCTTGTTCACGTGGCCTTGCAGGCAGAAAATCTTGGTGCCAGAATTCTTGGCCCGGCCGAACCCAGCAAACCAGGACGCACCACGCCGCAGGATGGTCGGCGCCACCGCGATGGTCTCGACATTGTTTACCGTGGTCGGGCAGCCATACAGGCCCACGGCGGCGGGAAATGGCGGCTTCATCCGCGGCATGCCCTTCTTGCCTTCCAGGCTCTCGATCAGGGCGGTCTCCTCGCCGCAGATATACGCCCCTGCCCCACGGTGCAGATACAGCTCGAAATCATAGCCCGAGCCGGCGGCGTTGCGTCCCAGCAGCCCGGCGTCATACGCCTCGTCAATGGCGGCCTGAAGGACCTTGGCTTCGTTGGCGTATTCGCCGCGAATGTAGATGTAGCCGGACGACGCGCCCATGGCGGAACCCGCGATCAGGCAGCCCTCGATCAGCTTGTGCGGATCATGCCGGATGATGTCGCGGTCCTTGCAGGTGCCGGGCTCGCTCTCATCGGCGTTGACCACCAGGTAGCAGGGCCGGCCATCAGTGGATTTCGGCATGAAGGACCACTTCATG
>JACMRO010000435.1 GCA_014376425.1 Rubritepida sp. | reverse complement strand
GTTCGGCTGGCCGGGCATCGGAACGTTGGCCTTCAACGCGCTGCAATCGCGCGACCTTAATCTCCTGCTCGGCATTTTCTTCATCTCAGCCTGCCTGGTCGTGGCCATCAACTTGATCGTGGAATTACTGACGATCATGCTCGACCCGCGGATCCAGGCCTGATGCGTGCCGGGCTTCAGCGCTTCGCGCGCAACCGCATGGCACTGTTCGGCGCCTGCATCCTGGCCATTGTGGGCCTGCTGACGGTGCTGTCACCGCTGCTCTATCCGGCAGGCGCCTTCGTGCTGGTCGGCCCGCCGCTGCAGCAGCCCTTCGGCCGCTTTCTCCTCGGCACGGACGTGCTGGGCCGCGATGTGGCGGCCGGCGTGGTGGAGGGTGCTCGCACCTCGCTGTTGATCGGCATATCGGCCGCCGTGTCCGCCGTGCTGTTCGGCGCCGTGGTGGGTGCGATGGCAGGATATTACCGCGGAACGGTGGACATCGTGCTGATGCGCGTAACCGAATTCTTCCAGACCATTCCGGCCTTCCTTCTCGCCATGCTGCTGGTGGTCATCCTTTCGCCTTCCGTCTTCAGCGTCATCATCGCCATTGCGGCGGTTTCCTGGCCGGGCATTGCACGGCTGGTCCGCGGTGAGTTCGTCTCCCTGGGCGGGCGCGAATTCATCCTGGCCTCGGTGGGCCTGGGGGCCAATGCGCCGCGCATCATCTTTCGTCACCTGCTACCGAACTGCCTGTCTTCGATCGTGGCGGTGGGGTCGTTGCTGGTGGCCACCGCGATCCTGCTGGAAACCGGCCTCGCTTTCCTCGGCCTGGGCGACCCCAACGTGATGAGCTGGGGTTTGCAGATCAGCGCGGGGCGCGTGTCGCTGCGCTCAGCCTGGTGGGTCTGCACCTTTCCCGGCATCGCCATCCTGCTCACCGTGCTGGCGATCAACCTGGTGGGCGATGGGCTGAACGAGGCGCTGAATCCGAGGCTGCGAGAGCGATGAGCGAAACCATCCTCGATATCTGCAACCTGACCATCGGGCTCCCGAAGGGCGCCGACCGCGCCAGCGCCGTGGCTGACCTCAACCTGACGCTGCGCGCCGGCGAGGTGACCTGCCTGATCGGCGAAAGCGGCTCGGGCAAGTCGCTTGTGGCGCGCGCCGTGCTGGGGCTGCTGCCGGTGCCGCGGGTGCGGGTGACCGGCGGGCAGATCTTGTTCGAGGGCGAGGACATCGTCCGCGCCGATCCTCGCGCGCTCGCTCGCATTCGTGGCGCCCGTATCGGCATGATCTTTCAGGAGCCGATGACGGCGCTGAACCCGCTGCACAGCATTGGCCAACAGATTGAGGAAGTGTTCCGCATCCACACCCGCCTCGGCCGCGCCGAACGGCGCGACAGGGTGGTGCAGCTGCTGGCCGATGTGCATTTGCCCGAGCCCGCACGTATCGCTCGGTCCTTCCCGCATCAGCTCTCTTGCGGGCAGCGGCAGCGGGCGATGATCGCCATGGCGCTTGCGTTGGACCCCAAGCTGCTGATCGCGGATGAGCCGACCACCGCGCTCGACGTCACCACCCAGGCGCAGATCCTGCACCTGATCAGCGAGTTGCAGCGGAGCCACGGTACGGCAGTGCTGTTCATCACCCACGACTTCGGCGTGGTGGCCGACATCGCCGACCACGTCGCGGTGTTGCAGCGCGGCGAACTCGTAGAATCTGGCACCCGCGCCGCGGTGCTCGACGCGCCGCGTCACCCCTACACTCAGGCACTCATCGCGGCCGTGCCGAAGCTGCTGGTGCCGCATCGGCCGAAACAGTTCTTTGGCCCCACGATGCTGGAGAGCATTGACGCGCGAAAGGCCTACCAGGCGCGCGGGCTGTTTGGCCGCGGTCGCGCCACCGTGGCGCTGGACGGCGTGAGCGTTACGCTGCGGCGCGGCGAGACCCTCGGCCTGGTAGGGGAATCCGGTTCCGGCAAATCTACCCTGGCACGCGCGATGACGCGGTTGCTTACAATCGACAGCGGCGATATCGTCCTCGATGGTGACGACATCACCCGCATTCCCGCGCGGCTGATGCGGCCACATCGCCAGAAGATCCAGATGATTTTCCAGGACCCCTATGCTTCGCTGGACCCGCGCCAGCGGGTTGCCGACATCATCGCCGAAGGCCCGATCATCCACGGCACCGCCCCCGCCGTGGCCCTGATGCGCGCCCGGGAATTGCTAGGGCTGGTGGGGCTCGACCCTTCGGCCGCGGACCGCTATCCGCATGAATTCTCGGGCGGCCAGCGGCAGCGCATCGGCATCGCCCGCGCGCTGGCGCTGAACCCCAAGGTGCTCGTTGCCGACGAGCCGGTCTCGGCACTGGATGTATCGGTGCAGGCTCAGGTGCTGGAGCTGCTGGCCGAGATCAAAACCAAACTGCAGCTCTCAATGTTATTCGTGACCCACGACCTGCGTGTCGCCCTGCAAATCTGCGACCGAATCGCGGTGATGCGGCACGGCGTGATCGTGGAGCTGGACGAGACTGCCAATATCTATGCCGCGCCCAGGCATCCCTACACCAAGGCGCTGTTCGACGCGGTGCCCGGCGCGGCGTGGAGCCATGCCATGGCTAACGCCGCGCAGTAGGAGAGAAACTTGCACCCCCTAAAAGATGGCTTTTTGCCCGGGCCCCGACTGACCCTGACGGGCTCCCAAGGCGCGCTCGGCGACCTCAGCTTTGCGACCAAAGACCTGTTCGATGTGGCGGGCACACCGACCGGCGCCTCCAACCCCGATTGGGGTCGTACCCATCCGATCCCCACCGAACATGCCTGGATGGTGCAGAAGTTGCTGGACGCCGGGGCCGCGCTGGCGGGCAAGACCATCACTTGCGAAATCTCCTTCGGCATCCTGGGCTTTAACCAGTTCTTTGGCACACCACCCAACCCCGCCGCACCGGGTTGCCTGCCCGGCGGCTCCTCCAGCGGCTCGGCCTCGGTCGTGGCGGCGGGGCTGGCCGATTTCGCGCTGGGCACGGACACCGGCGGGTCGGTGCGGGTGCCGGCCAGCCTGTGCGGGCTTTATGGCATCCGTCCCACGCATGGCCGGCTGCCCTTCGTCGGCGTGTGCAAACAGGCGCCGAGTTTCGACACGGCGGGATGGTTCGCGCGCGATGCCGCGACTTTTGTCCGCGTCTCAGAAGTTATCTTCGGTGAAGCGCCACCCGATCCCAACGCCTCCGGCCTTTTGATGGCCGAGGACGCGTTTGCAGTCGCCGACCCCGAGGTTGTCGAGGCCTTGATGCCAGTGGTCGAGAAGCTCGCAGCGTTGCTTGGCTCGGCCCAGCTCACCACTTTGGGCGAGTCTGGCGAGATTGCTCTGTGGAACGATCAGCGCAACATCATCCAGCGCAGCGAGGCCTGGGCCGGCATCCGCGACTGGATCGACCGGGAGAATCCGACCTTCGCCTTCAATGTGGCGCGTAACCTGGCCTTCGGCTCCGCCATCACGCCGGGGCAGGTGGAGGTGGCGCGCATCGCGAGGAACCGCGTCGTCGCACGGGCCAGAATGCTGCTGGAAGGCGGCGCGATCCTCTGCATCCCGACCACGCCTTTCACGGCGCCGCCGCTGGGGCTTTCGCTGACCGAGACGGACGCGCTTTCCGGGCGCATTGGTGTGCTGACGTCTTTCGCCGGCATGGCGGGGTTGCCGCAGATGAACCTGCCGCTCTGCCAAGCGGGCGGGAAGCCCGTCGGGCTTTCCATCATCGGCTGGCGCGGCGCCGACATGAAGCTCGTGGCGATCGCAAAGGCCCTCAGCTTAGAGTAGACGGCGTGGAAATGTGTAGTGTCTTAGTTTGAAATAGGCCGCTCATCGATAATATTTCGCAGCAGTCTAGTAATTTCCATACGTCTATCGCTAAGCAGCCGTCGGAACCAACAAAACAGTAATAAAAGAGTTTTGTTATAGAAATCGACCAGAGGGTCGGCGCCATCGTTCCTTGCTACAATTGCCACGACTATAGTGCTAAAGGCGATGCTTGCGCAGTTCGAAGGGCCTATGCCGTGGCCACGCAGCGGTAAAAAGATGGCAACTGGCCATTTTCAGGAATAAAACGAGTATAATTTATTTGCGTTATACAGAACGGTCTCCGTGACGGGGAGGAGGCTTGCCCGC
>JACMRO010000434.1 GCA_014376425.1 Rubritepida sp. | reverse complement strand
CGGCTGCGAGCACCGGCGGGCGCCGCGGGCGCGGCGGTGTGCGTGCTGCAGAGCGTGAACGCCGGCAGCGGCCGCGAGCAGTTGCGTGCGGTCTCGCTGACGCTGCGCGCCGGCGAAATCACCGCCATCGCCGGCGTCTCCGGCAACGGCCAGCAGGCGCTGGCGGCGCTGCTGTGCGGCACGCTGCGGGCGCGGGGTGGGCAGGTGCGGCTGCGCGCGGCATCCGGCGCGCTGAACGTCACCATGCCGCTGCGCCCCGACCCGCAGTGGCTGGTTGGCCAGGGCGTGGCGCGGATCCCGGAGGATCGGCATGGCGTCGGCGTGATCGGCGACCTGCCGGTCTGGGAAAACGCGGTGGCCGAGCGGCTGCGAACCGATTTTTCCGCCGGCCCGTTCCTGCGGCGGCGAGCCGCGCGGGCCCACGCCGAGCGCATCGTGACCGCCTTCGACGTGCGCGGCGGCGGCCTGCTGACGGCCGCCCGCTCGCTCTCGGGCGGCAACATGCAAAAGCTGATCCTGGGCCGGGCGCTGCTGGCCCCAAACGGCCGGGCGCCGCGGCTGATCGTCGCGCACCAGCCGACCTGGGGCCTGGACATCGGCGCGGTGGCCTATGTGCAGCAGCAACTGATCGCGGCCCGCGATGCTGGCGCCGCGGTGCTGCTGATTTCCGACGACCTCGACGAGGTGCTGCAACTGGGCGACCGGATCGGCGTAATCCATGCGGGCCGCCTGACCGAGACCCGGCCCGCCGCCGACTGGAGCCGCGAAGCCATCGGCCTGGCGATGGCGGGAGCCGACGATCGCTACCCCCGTGCTCCAGATCGTCACCCCCGCGAAGGCGGGGGCCCAGAAGGGGCGGACGCCCTGGATTCCCGCCTTCGCGGGAATGACGGAGGTGGGCGCGCATGAGGCTAGAAAAACGCAACGCGGTCTCACCGGCGGCGCTGGTGCTCGCGCCGCTGGCAGCCGTCGTCTTCACGCTGGCGGTGAGTTCGCTGCTGGTGCTGTGGGCCGGGGCGCCCGTGGCGCCGACCTGGGCGGCGTTGCTCAGGGGCGGCTTCGGCTCGGTCTTCGCCTGGACCGAGACCCTGACCCGGGCCACGCCGCTGATCCTCACCGGGCTGGCGGTGACGGTGGCTTTCAAGGCGCGGCTGTTCAACATCGGAGCCGAGGGCCAGCTCTATGCCGGCGCGCTGGCGGCGGTGGCGGTGGGCGGCCTGCATGGCGGCAGCGGCCACGACCTGCCGACGCCAGTGCTGTTCGCGCTGATGCTGGCGGCGGCGGCGCTGGCGGGCGCCCTGCTGCTGCTCGGGCCGGCGCTGCTCAAGATGAAGCTGGGTGTCGACGAAGTGGTGACCACCCTGCTGCTCAATTTCATCGTGCTGCTGGCGGTGTCGGCGCTGCTGGACGGACCGATGAAGGATCCGGCCGCGATGGGCTGGCCACAGAGCGTGGCGCTGAACCCGGAGCTGGAGCTGTCCAAGCTGATCGCAGGCACGCGGGTCCACAGCGGCCTGCTGATGGCCGGCGCGCTGGCGGTGGCGCTGTGGGCGATGTTCCGTACCACCCTGCCCGGCTTCGAAATCCGCGCCGTCGGCGCCAACGCCCGGGCCGCGGCCTTCGCCGGGGTGCCGGTGACCCGCACGATGGTGCTGGTGGCGCTGCTCTCGGGCGCGCTGGCGGGGCTGGCCGGGGCGGTGGAGGTGGCGGGCCGCACCAGCTATGTGACGCTCGACATGTCGCCCGGCTATGGCTACACCGGCATCGTGATCGCGATGCTGGCCGCGCTGCATCCGCTGGCCGTGGTGGCAGCCGGCGTGTTCGTCGCCGGCGTGCTGGTGGGCGCCGACAGCATGAGCCGCGCGATCAATGTGCCGACGTACATCGCCGACGTGATCGTCGCCGCCTCGCTGATCTCGGTGCTGGTGGCGACCATGCTCACTCAATACAAGCTGAAGAAATGACCCCCACGCTTGTCACTTCGTGGACTGCGCGGCCCCCCGCTGGGGGTTCGGTCGCCTTGGGGCGGCCCGGCGGCGACCGAGCATGAGCGACTTCCTCGACCTGATGGCCAACCCGTCGTTCTGGATCGCGGTGTTTCGCATCGCCACGCCTTTGATCCTGGGCACGCTCGGCGTGCTCCTTTGCGAGCGGGCGGGCGTGCTGAACCTGGGCATCGAAGGAATCATGGTGGCCGGCGCCTTCACCGGCTGGCTGGCGGTGTACCTGGGCGCACCGCTGTGGGGTGGTGTGGCGTTG
>JACMRO010000433.1 GCA_014376425.1 Rubritepida sp. | reverse complement strand
GCGCGGAGCTTTACGCCACGATCGGCTATCACGAATATGAAGCGCTCGACGCCAGCCTGGTGACGACCATCATCCCGATGGGGATGCCGCAGACCGGCTGAGCGGTTCTTCAGCCCGGGCTGGGATGCAGGCGCGCGGGTGTGGGTGGGGCGTCCGCGACCGCCTCGGCGATTTCCTGCTTTACCATGGCGATCTCCTCCTCGCCCTGCTGCTCCAGTGCGATGAGGGTGTTCTTCGCCCCCTCGGTCGCGCGGATCAGTTCGTCCATCTTCAGGTGCAGCGCCGCGGTGTCGCGGTTCTGCGCATTCTGGATCAGGAAGACCATGAGGAAGGTGACGATTGTGGTCCCGGTATTGATCACCAGCTGCCAGGTATCGGAAAACTGGAATAACGGTCCGCTTACCGCCCAGACGAGCACCACCACGCCTGCCGTCGCGAATGCGAATGGCCTGCCGGCGGCGTTTGATATGTTGTGCGCGATCCGGCCGAAGGACTTTGACATGGCAAGCGAACGCGGGTTGGCGAAGAGTGTTGCGTAGGCCGGCTTGGCTCATCGGCAGCGAGGTCTATCGCGGCTCGACCTACGGCCCGAAGCACCCGCTGGCCATCCCGCGGGTCTCCACCACGCTCGACCTAATCCGCGCGCTGGGCTGGCACGACCCCGCGCGCAGCATCGACAGCCCGCGTGCCAGCGTGGCCGAGCTCACCCGGTTCCACACGCCTGATTATATCGCCGCCCTGATCCGCGCGGAGCAGACACAGGCGGTGGACCCGGTCGACCGCGAGCGTCACCGCATCGGCGCCGACGGCAATCCTGTCTACCGGGAGATTTTCCGTCGCCCCGCCACCTCCGCCGGCGGCGTTATCCACGCGGCCCGGCTGAGCGCTGCCGCGCCCGCCATCTTCCATGTCCCCGGTGGCGGCACCCACCACGGCATGCCCGACCGGGCGTCAGGCTTCTGCTACGTCAACGACGCGGTGCTGGGCATCCTGGCCTGGCTCGATGCCGGGCTGACGAACATCCTGTACGTCGATATCGATGCGCATCATGGCGATGGCGTGCAGGATGCCTTCCACGACGATGCGCGGGTCTTCACCCTGTCGGTGCACGAGGCGGGGCGCTGGCCCTTCACCGGTGCGGCGGGCGACCGCGCCGGTGGCCACGCGGCCAACTTCCCGCTGCCTGAAGGCGCCACCGACACCGACATGCGCGCGGTGCTCGAACGCGCCATCCTGCCCCTCGCCAGCCGGCTTCGGCCCCAGGCCATCATGTTGCAATGCGGCGCCGATGCCCTGGCGGAGGACCCGCTTTCCCGCCTGGCCATGTCCAACCAGGCGCATTGGGCCGTGGTACGCGCGCTTCGCGACGTGGCGCCGCGCCTGATCGTGCTGGGCGGCGGCGGCTACAACCCGTGGAGCGTGGCGCGCTGCTGGGCCGGAATTTGGGGCGTACTGAATGATTTGGTCCCGCCCGAGCTCCTGCCGCCCGAGGCTGAGGCGATCCTGCGTGGCCTCTCGCTCAATCGCGCCGCCGGCCGCAACCCGCCCCTGCACTGGTTCACGACCCTGGCCGACGCGCCCCGCGAAGCGTCGCTACGCCCCGAAACCGCGGCCCTGCTACACGACGCGATAATTCTGGCATGATAGGCCGCATGAAACGCCGCACCGTCCTCCTCGCCGCCCTTACATCGCCTGCTATGGCCCAGCCGGGCGTCGACCAGCCCCAGCCCCGCCTGCGTGAGGAGCCGCTGATAATCGTGGGGCGCGACGGTAGCCGCCACGTTTTCCGCGCGGAAATGGCAGTCGATTCGAACCACCAGACGATCGGCCTGATGTTCCGCCCCAGCGTCGGGCCCGATGAGGGCATGATGTTCGATTGGGGCGCGCCGCGCGAATCGACGATGTGGATGCGCAACACCATCACCTCCCTCGATATGGTGTTCATCACCGCCGATGGCCGCATCCACCGCATCGCGGAGCGTGCGGTCCCGCTCAGCCTTGCCACTATCGAAAGCCGTGGGCCGGTGCGGGCAACGCTCGAACTGGCGGCTGGCACGGCCGAGCGTCTGAACCTGCGCGTCGGCGACCGCGTGCTGCACCGGATCTTCGGCACCGCGCCCTGAGCTTGCATCGCGGGCGGCGCGCCCCTAAACCACGCCAGCCGGGGCGTGGCACAGTCTGGTAGCGCGCCTGCTTTGGGAGCAGGAGGTCCTCGGTTCGAATCCGGGCGCCCCGATATCTTCGAATGCATTACCGGTTTTATTGTGAGCCAGTGCCGGCTGCGGCCAAGCTACCGCATTTCCAATTCGTAACGCGCAAGGCCCGCCGGATCGCCCGGCGGGCCCCGGCAAGCCTAGCCGCCCGCGGGTGCCGCGGCCGGCGCACTGGCCGGTGCCGGCAGCGGCAATGGATTGGCGTTGGTGCGCAGGTAGGCGATCAGGTTCGTCAGCTGCTCCGGGTTGCGGATGCCGGCGAACGCCATCGAGCCCTGCGGCGCCACCGCCTTGGGGTCGGTCAGGTAGGCCCGCAGGTTCGCTTCGTTCCACTCATGCCCGCTGGCGCCGAGCTGCGTCAGATTGGCGGAATAACGGAACCCCTCGCGCTGCGCGGCGCGACGGCCCCACAGCCCAGCCAGGTTAGGCCCGACATTGTTGCGCGCAGAGGCATCGATGATGTGGCATGCCCGGCATTGCGCGAAGACGCGCCGACCGGCTTCCGCATCGCCATCCTGGGCGGCGGCGGGAAATAACGGCGCGGCCGACAGAGCGGCGGCGATGACGATGGCAGAGAGACGCATGAAGGCTCCTCCAATGGACTTGTTTGATCAAGGGTATTTAGACCGGCGGGGTTGCCGTCAACCCTTTTGCAACAACGTACTTTTAGCATGGTTGCATGGCGGGGTTGGGGCAGTGCGAAGGCAGGAACGCGGATGAATGGTTATTTCGCGGCAGAGGACCTGCCCGGACTGGTGCTTGGCCTGCTGGCAATCGAATTGCTGGTGCTTCTGCTCCTGTGGCGGCTGCGCGGCCTGGGCGTGCCGCCGGCGCCGCTGTTGGCCTTCCTGGGTTCCGGCGCTTGCCTGACCATGGCGCTGCGTGCCGCGCTGACGGGGCAGGGGGCGTGGGTCGCGCCCTGGCTGGCCGCGGCGCTGCCACTGCATATCGCCTGGCTGGCGCTCGCCTGGCGGCGGCGTCAGGGCGATACCACTTCCCCATCCTGCCGGGCTTCGCCCCCGCCCTGCGCACGCCCGCTGGCCCGCGACCGCGCGCCGCCAGCATGACATCATTCAGGACCGACGCACCATGAACCACATCGCTGCCCTGATGCTGCGCGACATGCCGGCCTGGCTGGAAGCAGAGCTGCGTTCCGACCATGCCGGGGAAACCGGGGCGGTGCTGATCTATCGCGGCATCCTGGCCACCAGCCGCGACGCCGCGGTGCGCGACTTCGCCGCCCGCCACATGGCGACGGAGCAGGGGCATCTGCGGCTCATCGAAGAGGTGCTGCCGGCGGCCAGCCACTCCCGCCTGCTGCCGATCTGGCGTGTTGCGGGCTGGCTGACGGGCGCGCTGCCCGCGCTGTTCGGCCCGCGTGCCGTATTCGCCACCATCGACGCGGTGGAAAGCTTTGTCGACCACCACTACCAGCAGCAGATCGACCGGCTGGACGCCGAGGCCAGCTATCCCGCGCTGCGCGCCATGCTGGCGCAGTGCCAGGAGGAGGAGGTGCATCACCGCGACGAGGCGCGTGGCCTTGGCGACGGACCGCCGGGCCCGCTGCTGCGCGCCTGGGTGGCGATGGTCGGGGCCGGTTCGCGTGCCGCGGTGGCGGCGGCGAAGCGGGTCTAGAAGACGTCGCGCACTAGCTTCGCCCGCAACGCAGGAGAGGCCAGCAACGCCGGCGCGGCACGCGCGGCCAGCAACGCCGGCGCGGCACGCAGAGCCGGCGCCGCCAGCACGGCGCCGCGGCGGGCTATCTATTTGACCGGCCGCAGCGGCGGCATCGGCCGCTGCATCACCGTGCGCAGCCGTTCCATCACGGGCAGCGTGTCGTCGGTGTGCTGGCCGGCCGCCGTCAGCACCACCAGGTTGACGTTCGGCAGGCAGTAGGCGGTGACCAGCACCCGGCCATCCTGCGGCTCGGCGCCGATCGAGGATGCGCTGGTGCTCAGCACCTGCAGCCCGGACTGCTCCAGCACGTTTCGCGCGCGCTGCAGGCACAGCGGCATCGAGCCGTTGGCGTTTATCGTGAAGCTCGCCTGGCTGATGCCGATGGCGGCGGCGACTGGCGCGGCTGCCAGGGCCAGCACGGCGGTGGCGACGATCGTGGACTTTCGGGTCATCGTATCCTCCGCAGTGTGGGTGCTACTCGACGCTTGATCATGTTGCATCCGCGCCGCAAAAGACCAGTGCCATTTGGCGCCGGAGTCGGACTCGCATGCGCTGCCCCTTCTGCGGCAACGAGGAAACCCAGGTGAAGGACAGCCGGCCCGCCGAGGAGGGCGCGGCCATCCGTCGCCGCCGCTTCTGCGCGCAATGCTCGAACCGCTTCACCACCTTCGAGCGCACTCAACTGCGCGATCTCACCATCGTGAAGACCGACGGGCGCCGCGTGTTGTTCGACCGTGAGAAACTATCGCGCTCCATTCGTATCGCCATGCGCAAGCGGCCCTTCGACGAGGACCGCATCGAGCGCATCGTGAACGACATCCAACGCCGGTTGGAGAGCGAGACCGAGGCTGAGATTCCCTCCCGCCGGGTTGGCGAGATCGTCATGGACAAGCTGCGCGAGGTCGATCAGGTGGCCTATGTCCGCTTCGCCTCGGTGTATCAGAACTTTTCTGAGGCGCGGGACTTCCAATCCTTCCTGGGGAAGCTCGACAAGCGTTGATGGACGACGCCGCGCATATGCGCTCGGCGCTGGTGGTGGCCATGCGCGGGCTGGGCCGCAGCTGGCCGAACCCGGCGGTGGGCTGCGTGCTGGTGCGGGACGGCCGGGTGGTCGCGCGGGGCTGGACCCAGCCCGGGGGCCGGCCGCATGCCGAGGTTGAAGCGCTGGCGCGTGCCGGCGCGGCGGCACGTGGCGCCACTGCCTATGTCACGCTCGAACCCTGCAGCCACTGGGGCCGCACGCCGCCCTGCTGCGACGCGCTAATCCGTGCCGGCGTGGCCCGCGTGGTCTGCGCCATGCGCGACCCCGACGCGCGGGTGGACGGGCGCGGCTTCGCCCGGCTGCGCGCCGCCGGCATCGAGGTGGTCGAAGGGGTATTGGAGGCCGAGGCGCGACACCTGCAGGCCGGCTTCATCCGTCGCGTGACGCACGGGCTGCCCCTGGTCACCCTCAAGCTGGCGGCGACGCTGGATGGCCGCATCGCCACCGGCGCGGGCGAAAGTCGCTGGATCACCGGCCCCGCCGCCCGGCGCGAGGTGCATGCCGCCCGCGCCCGGCATGACGTGGTGCTGGTCGGCAGCGGCACCGTGCTCGCCGACGACCCCGAACTGACGGTGCGCGAGCTGGGCCTGGGCTCGCCGCCGCGCGTCGTGTTCGACGGCCGGTTGCGCACGCCGCTCGGCAGCCGCCTGGTGGTCAGCGCGCGGGCCACGCCCACCTGGCTGGTGACTGGCCCGGGCCACAGGCCGGCCGCGCTGGCGCCCTACCTGGCGGCCGGGGTCGAGGTGTTGGCCGCCCCGCGCGGCGATGCGTGCGCCGCCTTGCAGCTGCTGGCACAGCGCGGGGTGACCCGCGTCTTCGCCGAGGGCGGCGCCGGCCTGGGCGCCGGTCTGCTGCGCGCGGGCCTGGTGCAGCGCCTGATGTGGTTCCATTCCGGCGGCCTGCTGGGCGCCGAGGGCATGCCCGCCATCGGCCCGCTCACCCTGTCAAAGCTGGCAGACATGCCCAGATACCGGCTTGGCTCCACCCGGCCCGTGGGCCAGGACCTGCTGTGCGAATACGAGAAGGAAGACCGATGTTCACCGGAATCGTGACCGCACTCGGCACCGTGCGCGAGGTGCAGCCGATCGGCCAGGGCCACGACATGCGGGTGCTGATCGGCGTCGCGCCCGCCTTCCTGGCGGAACCGGCGACGGCGCTCGGCGGGTCGATCTGCTGTTCTGGCGTGTGCCTGACGGTGGTGCGGCTGGGCGCGGAAGAATTCGCGGTCGACATCAGCGCCGAGAGCCTGGCGCGGACCACGCTGGGCGGCTGGCGGGCGGGCAGCCGGGTCAACCTCGAACGCAGCCTGCGTATGGGCGACGAGCTGGGCGGCCACATCGTCGCCGGCCACATCGATGCGGTGGCGGAAGTGCTCGAGGCGGCGCCGGAGAACGCCTCGGTGCGCTGGCGCTTCCGCGTGCCGGACGGGCTGGCGCGGCATGTCGCCAGCAAGGGCAGCGTGGCGCTGGACGGCGTGTCGCTAACAGTAAACGAGGTGGGGCCGGATAGCTTTGGCGTGAACATCATCCCGCACACCGCCGCGCACACCACCTTCGGCACGTTGCAGCCCGGCGACCGGGTGAATTTCGAGGTCGACACCCTGGCGCGCTATGTGGCCAGGCTGGTCGAGTTCCGCTGATCTTGTCAGCGTCACTCAACCAGCGAGTTTATTTTGTCGCATGCCGGCCATCCGCGGCTTTGCCACGGATCGGCACACGAACGGAGTTCCGCGCTTGAAGACCATCACCACCCGCTTCACCGACTTCATCTCGCCGGCCGAGGAGCTGCTGGAGGAGGCGCGCTCTGGCCGGATGTTCATCCTGGTCGATGACGAGGACCGCGAGAATGAGGGCGACCTTGTCATCCCGGCGCAATTCGCCACCGCCGAGGCGGTAAACTTCATGGCCCGGCACGCCCGCGGCCTGATCTGCCTGGCCATGGCGCGGCCGCGCGTGGAACAGCTGGGCCTGCCGCTGATGGCGCAGCACAACGGTACCCGCCACAGCACCGCCTTCACGGTATCGATCGAGGCACGGGACGGTGTCACCACGGGCATCTCGGCCGCCGACCGGGCGCGCACCATCGCGGTGGCCATCAACCCCGATCTGGGGCGCGAGCACATCGTGACGCCCGGCCACGTCTTCCCGCTGGTGGCGCGCGACGGCGGCACGCTGGTGCGCGCGGGTCATACCGAGGCGGCGGTGGACTTTTCGAGGTTGGCCGGGCTGAACCCAAGCGGCGTGATCTGCGAGATCATGAACGATGACGGAACCATGGCCCGCCTGCCGGATCTGGTTGGTTTCGCGCAACACCACGGGCTGAAGCTCGGCACCATCGCCGATCTGATCGGCCACCGCAGGCGGACCGAGAAGCTGGTCAGCCGCATCCATGAAGGCCAGACCCATGCGGTAGGTGGCGACTGGCGCCTGGTGGTCTACGGCACGCAGCTGGAGCCGGGGGAGCATGTCGCGCTCATCAAGGGCGACGTCACCGGCGAGGCGCCGGTGCTGACCCGGATGCACGCCGCCAGCCTGATGCACGACCTGGTGGATGGCGAGGGCACGCGCGAGCTGCACGGCGCGATGCGCATGATCGAGGCTGAGGGCCGCGGCGTGGTGGTCCTGCTGCGCGACTACCGGCATGACGGGCTGAGCCTGGAGCTGCGCCGTGAGTCTGATCGCGCAGTGGCGCCGCCGCTGCGCGATTATGGCATCGGCGCGCAGATTCTGGGCGATCTGGGGCTGTCGCGCATCATCCGGCTGTCCAACCACCCGCGCGCTGTGGTGGGGCTGGAGGGTTACGGGCTGGAGGTGGTGGAGACGCGCCCGGTCGCCAGCGACTAGCGCCTCTGTCATGGTGACAGCGGAGGAGATGGAGCCATGATTCCCGAGATCGACCAGGACCTGCGCCGGCGCGCCATGGATTTCGCCCGCGATGTCGTCGCCCCCCGCGCCGCCGCCATCGATGAAAGCCGCGAATACCCGTGGGACATCGTGGAGCAGCTGGCTAGGGCTGGCTTCATGGGCATGTCCATCCCACCCGAATGGGGCGGGCAGGGGCGTAATTTCCTTGACGTGGCGGTGGTGGTGGAAGCCATGGCGCGGGCCTGCACCGTCACCGCGCGCATCGTCGTCGAGGGCAATATGGGCGCCATCTCCAGCGTCATGGCCTATGGTACCAACGCGCAGAAAGCATGGGCCGCGAAGCTTGTCCTGGCCGGCGACAAGCCTGCCATCTGCATCACCGAACCCGATGCGGGG
>JACMRO010000432.1 GCA_014376425.1 Rubritepida sp. | reverse complement strand
GGTGTGCTGGCGCTGCTGTGGCTGGCGCTGGGCTGGCAGTTGCGCACGCGGGCGACGCAGCCGGCGCACTGAATCCGCTGGGGTGCGCGACGTTTACCCCAGCCACCGCGAGGGAACCGCCGGCCGCTTTCATCTCTCCCGCCGCACCCCGCCACGGCGCTTTAAAGATCGGGTCCGGGCACCGGCCGCGGGGCGGCCGGGCGGGGCGGGGCCGCTGCGGGGGCTGCGGGCTGCGTTGCGGCGGGTGACGGCTCGGCCGCCGTCGGCGGGCCCACCACCATCGCCACCATCTGTTCGGCCAGAGTGGCGTAGAGCGAGCGGCTGACCATGCGCGAGACCAGGCTGGCCAGCATCGCCGCCGTCATCAGGCTCAGCACCATGGCGTGGCCGTCCACCATCTCCATGACGATGATGAACGACGTCAGTGGCGCCTGCGTCACGGCCGCCAGGAACGCGGCCATGCCCATCGCAATCAGGGCCGGGCCGATGTCGCCGCCGGCGAGTTGAGCGATGCTGTTGCCGACCCCGGCGCCGATCGACAGCGAGGGCGCGAAGATGCCGCCGGGCACGCCGGACCAGGCCGTGAGCCAGGTGGCGACGAACTTGAGCAGCACATAAAGCGGCGGCACGTCGGACTGGCCGGCCAGCATGTGCTTCACGGCCTCGGAACCGGCGCCGAAGGTGCTGCCGCCGCTGGCCAACCCCAACGCCGCCACCGCCAGGCCGGCGCCGGCGGCGAAGCGCACCGGAAAGCGGCTGCGCCAGCGGCTGAAGCGGTCGTCGCCGCCGCGCAGCGAGGCGATCAGCAGTCGCGAAAACAGGCCGCCCAGCAGGCCGCAGGCCAGCGCCACCGCCAGCCCGGGCAGCAGCGCGTCCAGGCCCAGGCGCGGCACCCGGATCACGCCGAAATACGTGACGTTGCCGAAGAACGAGGCGCCGATCAGGCCGGCCAGCACGATGGCGGCGATGATCAGGCCGCTGTTGCGCGACTCCAGCTTGCGCGACAACTCCTCGATCGCGAACAGCACGCCGGCCAGCGGGGCATTGAAGGCGGCGGCGATGCCGGCGGCGCCGCCGGCCACCAGCAACGCATGATGGCTGATCCGGTCTTTCGAGCCAAGCCAGCGCTGCGCATGCTGCATCACCCCCGCCGCGACCTGGACCGAGGGGCCTTCCCGGCCGATCGACAGGCCGGCCAGCAGTCCCGCAGCGGACAGTCCGATCTTGCCCAGAGTGAGCTTGACCGAGACGAAGCGCAGGCCCTCTTGCGGCGGCAGGGCCGGGTCCAGCGCCGCCATTACCTGCGGGATGCCCGAGCCGCTGGCGCCGGGGAAATGACGGCGCGTCAGCCAGACGATGCCGGCGGTCAGGGCCGGGGTCCAAAGCAGGATCAGCCACGGATTCCACGCATGCAGCCGCTCGAACCAGCCGAAGGTCCATTCCGATAGCAGCGTGAACGCCACCACCGCCAGGCCGGCCAGAGCCGCGAATCCCAGTACCAGCATCCGGTCGATCCAGGTACGGTAGTCGCGCAGTTCGCCGCGGACGTTGCTCAAGAAGTCGGGTTCGCCATGCATCAAGGGGACGATTTTGGCACGCGGATGCGGCACAATTCCGGCCATGGGCGCTTGGGCGCCCCCCGA
Source organism: Rubritepida sp. (assembly GCA_014376425.1). Taxonomy (GTDB): domain Bacteria; phylum Pseudomonadota; class Alphaproteobacteria; order Acetobacterales; family Acetobacteraceae; genus Rhodovarius. Next base: position 2,662 of record JACMRO010000432.1, on the reverse strand, counting down.
CCCCAGGGACCTCGTACATCATGGCATCCGTCAACAAAGTCATCCTCGTCGGCAATTGTGGCCGCGACCCCGAAATCCGCTACCTGCCCTCCGGCGCCGCGGTGGCCAACGTCACGCTGGCCACGTCGAGCAAACGCAAGGACAAGACCAGCGGCGAAACCATCGAAGACACTCAGTGGCACCGCATCACCTTCTATGACCGGCTGGCCGAGATCGCCGGCGAATATGTCAAGAAGGGCCGGCCTATCTACGTCGAAGGCCGGCTGAAATACGGCAAGTACACCGGTCAGGACGGCGTCGAGAAGAATACGGTGGGCATCATCGCCACCCCGTTGCAGCTGTTGGGCGGCCGCGAAGGCATGGGCGGCCCGTCCGGCGGTGGCGGCGACGAGGAAGGCGGCGGTGCGCCGCGCCGCGCGGCCCCGCCGCAGCGCCCGCCGGCGGCCGCGCCCCAGCAGCGCCAGGCTCCCGCGCCCAAGGCGTCGTCGGGTTTCGACGACATGGACGACGACATCCCGTTCTGAACGCCTACCCTGCGATCACCCCGCCGCCCAGGCAAACCTCGCCGTCGTAAAGCACGGCTGACTGGCCGGGCGTCACCGCCCATTGCGGTTCCGTGAAATCGAGATGGAACGAGCCGTCGGCCCGCGGCGCCAGCGCGCAGCCTGAATCGGCCTGCCGGTAGCGGGTCTTGGCGGTGTAGCGGCCCGCTGCGGGTGCCGCGCCCGCGACCCAGCTGGTATCGTCGGCGTCCAGTGTTGGCGACAAGAGCCACGGATGGTCGTGGCCCTGCACCACCCACAGGGTATTTTTCTCCAGCTCCTTGCGGGCGACAAACCACGGCTCGTGCGCTCCGCCGCCGCGCTGCGCGCCTTTTTCCTTGACTCCGCCGATGCCGAGGCCCTGGCGCTGGCCCAGGGTGTAGAAGCTCAGGCCCTGGTGTCGGCCCAGGATGCGGCCACGTTCGTCCTTGATCGGGCCGGGTTCGTGCGAGATGTAGCGATTCAGGAATTCGCGAAAGGGCCGCTCGCCGATGAAGCAGATCCCGGTGGAGTCCTTCTTCTTCGCATTGGGCAGGCCGATCTCGGCGGCGATGCGCCTCACCTCGGTCTTGCGCAGTTCGCCGACCGGGAACAGCGTCTTCGAGAGCTGAGCCTGGTTCAGCCGGTGCAGGAAATAGCTCTGGTCCTTGCTCTCGTCCAGGCCCTTGAGCAACTGGTACTCCCAGCGCGGGTCGCGAGCGGTCGCGTGCGATTCATCTTGTTGCCCCCGGGGCATTGCGCCGTGGGTCGCTGCTACTTGGTGGTCGCGGGCGCTATCGCGCGCGGTCGCGTGCGATTCGTCATCTTGTTGCCCCCCGGGCATTGCGCCCTGAGTCGCCGCGATGCGGCGCACGCGGGCGTAATGACCCGTCGCGATCTTGTCCGCGCCCAGGCGCAGCGCGTGATCGAGGAAGGCCTTGAACTTGATCTCGGCGTTGCAAAGCACATCCGGGTTCGGGGTGCGGCCGGCCTGGTATTCGCGCAGGAACTCGGCGAACACCCGGTCCTTGTATTCGGCCGCGAAGTTGACATGCTCGATCTCGATGCCCAGCACATCGGCCACCGCGGCGGCATCGACGAAGTCGACGTTCGACGAGCAGTATTCGGGGGAGTCGTCGCTCGACCCCGCGGGTCGAGCGTCATCTTCCCAGTTCTTCATGAAGACCCCGACCACCTCGTGTCCCTGCGCCTGGAGCAGGTGCGCCGTCACCGCGGAGTCCACGCCTCCGCTCAAACCCACGACGATCCGGGACTTCGCGCTCATGTATGCGATTATCCCGACGCCATGCTCCTGCGGCCCAGTCTTCTTCAGTTGCCCCCACAGAGGCGTTCCCCCGCGGCCCTGGCCACGGTCGGCGCGCTGCATGTGGCGCTGCTCTGGCTGATCGCCCAGCACCTGCCCGTTGAGCGCGCCGTGCGCTACGTGGTCTACCAGTACGCACAGCCGATCAGCCCCGGCAGCACCGCCGCCTCCAGCCGCGCCATCACTTCCCCATCACAGCTGGCGCTGCGCGCGGCGCCGGACATGGGGCTGTTCGGCAAGCGGGTCGAGCCCACCGTGCCGCTGCAGGCCACCACCCAGCTGCCCGATACGCTGCGGCCCAAACGGCCCAAGCCGGTGCCGAAGCAGCCGCGAGCCAGCGTGGATGAATCTGAACAACCGACGCCGCCCAAGCCGTTGCCGCAACCGGCGCCGGTGCCGACGCCGGTCCCGCCAGTGGAGCCGCCGCCGCCGCCCGCGCCCGTTCCTCCCGAGCCGGTCCCGATTCCAGTCCCGCCGCCGCCTCTGCCGACCCCTGCGCCAGTTCCCGCACCGGCGACGCTGCCCGCGCCAGCTCCGGTTCCCGCGCCCGCACCTGCCCCTGTGCCAGCGCCTGCGCCCGCGCCCGCGCCCGCGCCCGCGCCCGCGCCCGCGCCAGTTCCCGCTCCGGCGCCCACACCGGTTCCCGCGCCAGCTCCGGTTCCCGCACCCGCACCCGCGCCAGCGCCAGCGCCAGCGCCAGCGCCAGCGCCGGCCGCGCCCCCGGCGCCGGCTCCTGCCCCATCGCCCCCCGCCCCTGCTGCGCCGCCAGCTCCCCCAGCGCCCCCCCCCGGGCAGCGGCTGCAGGGGCCGCCCGTCC
>JACMRO010000431.1 GCA_014376425.1 Rubritepida sp. | reverse complement strand
GTCGGCAATCTGAAGGAACTGCGGGCGCTGGTCGGCCTCGCCCAGAAAGGCGGCCTGCCCGCCATCCCGCTGAGCCTGGAGCCGTTTGCGAATGCCGATTCGGCGCTGAACCGGCTGAAGCAAGGGCAGGTGACCGGGCGCGTGATCCTGACGGCGGGGTAGCAGGCGCGGCGCTTCCTATCCGCCGCCACAGCCCTCCCGCCGCAATCCGCGCGGCGCGGATGCCGCCGGCGCCTGGAACAGCGTCAGCACGCAACCGGCGAAGTCGCGGGTGAAGCGCCAGCCCATGCCGCCGCCATGGCCGCGCAACTGCTGCGGCCACACCGCCAGCATGGGCGCGGCGCGGTTCTGCGCCAGTTCCGCCACGGCGCCGGCGCGCGCGGCGGGGCCTGGGTCGAACTCGTCGCCGTCGAACACCGCGGCCAGGATGCGCGGCGGCACCGCGGCCAGCCCGGCCAGATGGCGGCGGAAATCCTCCAAGGCCAGCGCGGTGCGGCTTTCGCTGCCCACTTCGCCATGCGCGGCGGGCGCGATGGCGATGACGCCATCCACCAGCGCCGGCGCCTGGGCGGCTGCCAGCAACGCCTGCCAGCCACCGCGGCTCTGCCCGGCCAGGATGACGCGGGCGTAGGGGCGCAGCGCCGGCAGGCCGGAAAGCAGCGCCGGCAGCGCCTGGGCCAACGTATCGTCGCCGGGGTGGCGATCGAAACGCAGCACGTCGTAGCCGGCGTTGTTCAGGGCGCTGATGAAGCCCGGCGTGGGCGCACCGCGCTCATCCCGCTCGCTGCCGCCATAGCCATGGCCCCAGACGACGACGCCCAGGGCAGCGGCCGGCCCGCGGAACAGGTGCAGCGGGCTGCGCCGGAACGGGCCGACCGCCCCGGCCTGCATCGGCACCGCCATCTGGCCTTCCACCTGGCCGTCCAGCGCCACCAGGCGGCAGGGCGCCTGCAGCGCGCCCCCGCGCGCGCCCTCGGCGCTCCCCCGGCACAGGCGCAACGCAGCCTCGCGCGCCGAGGCCGCATCGGAGTGGCCGGACGCCATGCCCCAGGCGCCGCGCCCGTCGCTGTCCTGGCTGGCCGCGAAGGCGGCGTGCGGCACCGCGCCGCGGTAATGCATGGTGAAGGCGATGGCCGTGCTCTGACCGGGCAGCGGCGCGCCCAACGCGGCGGCAGAGAAGGCGGCGCGGTAGGCGGCCTCATCGGCCTGCGCGAGGGGCGCGATCGTCAGGAGCAGCATCAGCAATCGCAACATGGCCCGACCGTAGCACGGCGCGGCGGATCTCACTTGCATCGTCCCTGTCGCGCCCGGGCTGCGCCATCTGTCGCACCCCTGGGCCGCGCCTGTGGCCGCAGCCCCTGCCGCGCCCCCTGGCCACGCCCCCTGGCCACGCCCCTGCCGCGCGCACATGGCGAGCCCGCCCGATCTGCTTTATGCAATCCCCACCATGGACCAGCACACCGACCCATCTTCGCCCGTTGCCCGTTTTGACTTCGCCGCCGCCGAACCCCGCTGGCAGGCGGAATGGGAGCGCCGCGGCTGCTTCGCGGTGGAGGACGTGCCGCCGCCGGACAAGCCAAAATACTACGTGCTGGAGATGTTTCCCTACCCATCGGGGAAAATCCACATGGGGCATGTGCGCAACTACACGCTGGGCGACGTGCTGGCGCGCTACAAGCGGGCCCGCGGCCATGCCGTGCTGCACCCGATGGGCTGGGACGCCTTCGGCCTGCCGGCGGAGAATGCGGCGCGCGAACGCGGCATTCATCCCGGTGAATGGACCTACGCCAACATCGCCAACATGCGTGTCGAGCTCAAGCGCATGGGGCTAAGCCTGGATTGGAGCCGTGAATTCGCCACCTGCGATCCGGAATACTACGGGCAGCAACAGGCGCTATTCCTGGACTTCCTGCAGGCCGGCTTGGTCGAACAGCGCCGCAGCTGGGTGAACTGGGACCCGGTGGACAGCACGGTGCTGGCGAACGAACAGGTGATCGACGGCCGCGGCTGGCGGTCCGGCGCGCCGGTCGAGAAGAAGCAGCTGGTGCAGTGGTTCTTCGCCATCACGAAATACGCG
>JACMRO010000037.1 GCA_014376425.1 Rubritepida sp. | reverse complement strand
GACGAGCTGCGCGGTCGCACCCCGATGCACGCCCTGGTGTCGCGCAAGATCCGCCTGGCCAAGTCCGGCCGGCAATGGAAGGGCTGCTGCCCCTTCCATGGCGAAAGAACCCCCAGTTTCTATGTCTATGATGACGGCTTCCACTGCTTCGGCTGCGGCGCGCATGGCGATGCCATCACCTTCGTCATGCGCAGCGACGGCGCCAGCTTTATCGAGGCGGTGGAGCGGCTCTCGGCCGAGGCGGGCCTGGAAGTTCCCAAGCCCAGCCCCGAGGCCGCCGCGCGGGAGGCCCGGGCGCGCGACCTGCACGGTGTGCTGGCCGCGGCCGGCCCCGCCTTCACCCGCCGCCTGCACCTGCCCGAGGGCCGCCAGGCGCTGGACTATCTGCGCGGCCGCGGGCTGACCGATGCGACCATCGCCAGCTTCGGCCTGGGCTGGTCCGGCGCCGGCCGGGGCGCTCTGGCCGCCGACCTGCGCGACCAGGGCATCGATCCCGCGCAACTACTCGAAGCCGGGCTGATGCAGGAGCGCGAGCAGGGGGGCCAAAAAAGCCTGGTCGACCTGTTCTACAACCGGGTGATGTTCCCGATCCACGACCGGCGCGGCCGCCACATCAGCTTCGGCGGCCGCATGCTGGGCGATGGCCAGCCGAAATACGTGAACGGGCCGGAGACCGCGTTGTTCTCCAAGCGCCGCCAACTCTACGCGCTAGATTTGGCGCGCGAGGGCGTCTTTCGCGGTGCCCGGCTGGTGGTGGTGGAGGGATACATGGACGTCATCGCCCTGCACCAGGCCGGCTTCACCGGCGCCGTCGCGCCGCTCGGCACCGCGCTGACCACCGAACAGCTGGAAGCATTGTGGGCCGTCAGCCCCGAGCCGGTGCTGTGCTTCGACGGCGATGCCGCCGGGGCGCGGGCCGCCGGCCGTGCGGCCGAGGCTGCGTTGCCCCTGATTACCCCCACCCGCACCCTGCGCCTGGCCACCCTGCCCGCCGGCGAGGACCCGGATACGCTGGTCAACCGCCAGGGCCGCATCGCCTTTGAAGGCGTGCTGGACAGCGCCCGTCCATTGGCCGAGGCGCTCTACACCTTGCTGGCCGAAGGCCGCACCCTGGTATCGCCCGAGGCCCGCGCCGGCTTCCGCGCCAGCCTGACCGAGGCCGCGAACAGCATTGCCGATAAGGGCCTGGCCAGCGAATACCGCCGCGCCCTGCTCGACCGTTTCTTTGCCGCCGGCCGCCCGGGCCGGGCCAAAGCCCTGCCGCCTTTGGCCCGGCCAGTGCCCGGCAGCAACGCCCGCGCCGCCCAGGCCCGCGCCATGCTGGCCTGCCTGGTGGCGCATCCGGTCTTCATTCATGAGGTGGAAGAGGCGCTGGGCCTGCTGGACCTGCCCGCTGGCCCGGCCACGCAACTGCGCCACGCCCTGCTGCATGACGTGCCGGCCGAGGCCGCGCTTGAAGCCCACACCCTGCACGCCCACTTGAACGCCTCACCGGCGGCGGCGGCGCTGACCTGGGCTCTGTCCGCGCCCGCCCTTCCAGCCGGCGCGCGGCACGGCGCCCAACCGGCGGAGGTGGCGGAGTGTTTCTGGCATTTCTTCTCCCGCCTGCGCGGCAATGACAGCCTGCAGGCCGATCTGGCACAGGCCAGGCGCGACGCCGAGCGCGATCCGACCGAGGCCACGGTGCTGCGGATCGCATTGTTGAAGGAGGCGCTGGATGCACATGACCGAGGCGATCTGGGGGATGAGGTCCGCGGCTGAGATGGCGCAAATCCAGTGAAATACAGACGAGAATCGCCTCGGGGGCTGGTGTTGACCCCCTGTGGCAATCCATATGCTGGGCCAACTATGTTCGGCTGGCCCGAAATTGTTGTTTAAAAACGGAGTAGATTTATGGCGACCAAACCGGGCAGCAGCACAGAGACCACTGAAGCACGCGACGAAGCCGTCGAGGGCGTGATGCTCGACATCCAGTCCGCCGCGGTCAAGAAGCTGATTGCCCGGGGTAAGGAGCGCGGCTTCGTCACCGTCGATGAGGTGAACTCCGTCCTGCCCTCCGAGCAGGTTTCGTCCGAGATGATCGAGGACACGCTGGCCATGCTCAGCGAATCCGGCATCACCGTCGTCGAGGCCGAGGAAGGCGAGGATTCTGACAGCCCCAAGCCGGTC
>JACMRO010000430.1 GCA_014376425.1 Rubritepida sp. | reverse complement strand
TGGGCTTCGAACCAGGGCAAGTGCCGACCGCGCTGAAGCCGGCCGTTTAGCTGGGTTTTTTAGTTCCGTACTAAAACGCCCAAGTCAGGAGGTCCGGAGAGAATTGGCCTCCGGAGAGCGATTTTCGCCCGCTTCCGCGTTCGGCCAGTCAACAGGTCTGACCCAAAAACCCCAGGAAACCTGCCGCTCAGCGCGGCCGTCGGCCAGGCGGAGAGCGCTACTCGTATGGGGCGTGGCGGAGAGGGTGGGATTCGAACCCACGGTACCCTTGCAAGTACTTCGGTTTTCGAGACCGACGCGATCGACCACTCCGCCACCTCTCCGGTCGGCGCCGTCTTTACCGAAGCACCGCCCCGGGCGCAATCAGCCCCGGTCGCCGCCCCGGCTTTTGCCCCCTCGACGCTGCCACAGCACCCGCCCCAGCGGCCACAACAGCGCCAGCACGAACAATCCCAAAAACACCTTGCTGAACGGCCCGATATAGGTTTCCACCGCGGTGAAGCGCTCCTCCAGCACATACCCCACCACCGCCAGGCCGCCGACCCAGATGGTGCTGCCCAGCGTCGTCAGCCCGTAGAACAGCGGCCGCGGCATTTCGATCAGCCCGGCCGGGATGGAGATGACGGTGCGGATGCCGGGCATCATCCGGCCCAGAAACACCGCCCAAGGCCCGCGCCGCCGTAACGTCAGCTGTGCCTTCTCCAGATCGTGTGCCGTGATGCCCAACCAGCCGCCGAAGCGCACCGCCAGGCCGATGCTGCGTGTCGCGCCGAAAGCACGCGCCAGTTCGAACCAGAACACGTTGCCCAACAGCGTCCCCGCCACCCCGGCCACCACCACGCCCAACAGCGAAAGCTGCCCGCGGGCAGCAGCAAATCCGGCCAGCGGCATGATTAGCTCGGACGGGATGGGCGGAAACAGGTTCTCCGCCAGCATCAGCAGGAACACGCCCAGCAGGCCGGCACTGGCCACCGTGTCGGTCACCCAATCCATCATGGCACGCTCCTGTACAGCAGCAGCGTGATCGGCCGCCCGCGGGAATAATTGTAGCCGGAGACTGTGGCGAGTTCCTGTAGCCGCAGCCCGCGCTCCGTCGCGTCGGCCTGAAAGGCGGCCTCCTGCCGGTTACCCACCGCCACCACCCGGCCGGGCGCCTCGGCCAGGAATGCGCTGGCGGCCGCGCCGCCGGGCAGCAGCCGCAGCCCACCGCCGATGGCGAACAACGTCGAGGGTTCGGCGTGGCCGGTAATGCCGAAGCGCTGCGCCGGCAGGCCGGGTGCCACCCGGGCCAGTGCCGCCTGCAGCCGGGGGGCGACCCACATCGCCTCGATGCGTGGCAGCACGCCGCCCAGCGCGGCGGCATAGACCGGCACCGCCAATACCACGCCCAAGGCGCCCGCCCGCCCCCACTGGCCGTCGGCGCTGGTGCGCAGCACCACCAGGGCCAGCAGCAGCGCAAACGGCAGCACCAGCCACGCAACCCATGGCACCCGCCCATCCAGCACCATCGGCGCCACCACCATCAGGGCACCCAGCCCCACCGCCACCGCCAGTAGCGCCGCGCGCATCGCCCACAGCATCCAGCGGCCGGGCAACAGCCGCAGCGGGTCCATCGCCCAGGCGGCGATCAGCAGCATCAGCGCTGGGTAGCTGGGCATCGTGTAGTGCGGCAACTTGGTCGCCACCGCCTCGAAGACCAGCCAGCTCGGCACCAGCCAGGCCAGCAGGAAGCGCGTGGCCGGCAGGGTGCGCGCCGCCCACGCCTGGCGCAGCGCCGGCACCACCATCCAGGCCGAGGGGAAGGCGGCGACGAAGAAAACGATGAGATAGTAGCCAGGCGGCCCCCAGTGGCGCTCCTCGCCGCCCGCCACCTTCGCGATCATGTCGTCGCCCAGCGCCTGAGCGAAGAACCGGCCCTCCGTCGCGATGCCGATGGCGATCATCCAGGGCGCCGCCAGCGCCAGCATCAGCGGCACGCCCCAGGCCGGGCGCAGCGCCCGCAGCCAGGGCACGGTCCTGTCCATCAAGGCGAGCGTGATGCCGGTCAGCAACGGCACCATCGGGCCCACCGGGCCCTTCAACAGGATCGACAGCCCCAGAATGCCCCAGAAGGCAGCCGCCTGCCTTGCCGTGAACACCCCGGGCCGCAGATAGGCCAGGCCGAACAGCCCCATGGCTGCGGCGACGGTGGCCAGCAGCGCCGCGTCGGTCTTGGCGATATGCGTTTCCACCAGCAGCACCATGCAGGCCGCCAACATCGCCGCCCCCAGCAGCGCCGCACGCCGCCCGACCAGCGCGCGGCCGAAGGAGAACGTCGCCAGCACGGCGAGGATGGCGCCGAGCATGGAAGGAACCCGGTAGGCGAAAATTTCGTTGCGCGCGGGAATGCCCACCGCCTCAAGCGCGTGAACCACCGCCACCTGCGCCCAGTGGATGCCGACCGGCTTCTTGTTGCGCTCCTCCGCGCCCACGCGGATGTTCACGTAGTCGCCACTTTCCACCATCTGGCGACTGGCCTGGGCGAAGCGCGCCTCGTCACGATCCAGGGCCGGGGTGGCGACGAATCCCGGCGTGTAAAGGCACAGGCACAAGGCCACGAGCGCCGCCCGCGGCCAGCGCGCGATCACCGCCTCGGCCCGCGGAAGAAAAGTGGCAAACATCGCGCCGGGTGGTAGCGGGGTTCTGGTCGCCGCGCAAAGCCGCCATATACGGCCATGGCTTCCCCCACCCGCACCGCCGCGCTGGCGCTTCTGACCGCCGTCCTGCAATCCCGCCGCCCGCTGGAGGAGGCGCTGGACGGCCTGCCGCCGATGCCACCGCGCGACCGGGCCGCCGGGCACCGCATTGCCGCCACCGTGCTGCGCCGCATGGGCAGCCTCGATGCCGTGCTGGAACCCTGGCTAAAGCGCGAGCCGCCGCCCGAGGTCCGCAACACCCTGCGCATCGGCGCCGCGGAGCTTCTCCTGCTGGGCACCCCGCCGCACGCCGCGGTCAGCGACTGTGTGGCGCTGGTGCCCAGGCCCTTCGCCGGCCTCGTCAATGCCGTTTTGCGGCGGGTGTCGGAGGCCGGGGTGGCGGCGCTGGAAGGGCTGGATGCGCCGCGGCCCGACACACCATCCTGGCTGTGGACGGCCTGGCACGCCACGCATGGTACAGCGGTGCGGGCCATCGCGCTGGCCCATGCGCAGGAGGCGGCGCTGGACCTGTCGCTCAAGCCAGGCGCGACGCTGGAGGGGGCGATCATGCTGCCCAACGGCACCGCGCGGATGCCGGCCGGCACCCGCATCACCGAGATCCCGGGCTTTGCGGAGGGCCGCTTCTGGGCCCAGGACGCCGCGGCCGCGCTGCCCGTGCGGCTGCTGGCGCCGCAGCCCGGTGAGCGGGTGCTGGACCTCTGCGCCGCACCCGGCGGCAAGACGGCGCAGCTCGCCGCCGCCGGCGCCCAGGTCGTGGCGGTGGAACGCGGGCGCAAGCGCGCCGAGCGGCTGCACGAAAATCTCACCCGCCTGGGCCTGCCCGCCGACATCGTCATCGCCGATGCGCTGCGCTGGGACCCCGGCACGCAGTTCGACGCCGTGCTGCTGGACGCGCCCTGCACCGCCACCGGCACCATTCGACGCCACCCAGATGTGGTGCATCTGAAGAAGCTGCAGGATGTCGAGCGGCAGGCCGAGCAGCAGCGGGCATTACTGGCGGCGGCGCGGCGCTGGGTGCGGCCGGGTGGGCGCCTGGTCTTCGCCACCTGCTCGCTGCAGGGCGAGGAGGGCGAGGCCCATTTCCCTGACGGGCTGGACCCCATCCGGCCGGAGGAAGTGCCCGGGCTGGAGGGCGCGATCACCCCTCAGGGTGCGCTGCGTACCCGGCCGGATATGTGGGCCGAGCAGGGCGGGATGGATGGCTTCTTCATCGCACGGCAGATGTTCTGACGCCAATCCGTCAGGGCTTGCGGGCGACCAGCATCCGGTACCTCACCGCGCCCTCCGCCAGCAGCGTCTCCAGCACCATGCCGCCCAGATCCGCCTCACTGCGATAGCCCAGCCCGATCAGCCGCTTCCAGCGCGCCGCCCGGGCTTGGGCCGCGATGCGTGGCGCCAGTTCGGCCGCCGGGCGCGGCATGGTCAGCGGGGTGAGATCCGCCTCATGCCCCAGCACCAGTCCGGCGGCATCGAAGGCCGCCAGCCAGCCTGCCCGTGTCGGCGCCACCGGGCAGCGCCAGCAGCGCTTGAACAACGCGACCCGCGCCGCCTGCTCCACCGTCAGGACCTCCTCAGGCATGTCGTCCACGATCGTCAGCGCCCCGCCCTGTGCCAGCGCGGCGGCCAGGTTGGCCACGGTCGCCGCCGGGTCCGGGGCGTGGATCAGGCTTTCGATGCCGAAAATCCAGTCGTAACCGTCGGCCAGCGGCGCGTCGTAGCTGGCGACCGACAGCACCACCTGCCCCGCCAGGCCACGCGCCGCCGCCTCCTCATTGCCACGCCGCACCTGCACCGGGCTGAGCGAAATGCCATCCCACCGGCCCCCAATGCGCGGCGCCATGTCCAGCGCAGAGGCGCCATAGCCGCAGCCCGCATCCAGCACCCGCGGTGCCGGCGGCAGCGCCAGCCCCGCCAGCATCAGCTTATGCACGACCATCGGCCCGGGCGGGCCGCCGCCCACATCGCGCAGCGGCCTGTGCACGGCCTGCGCCTGGCTGCCGCTCTCGCCACGCATCACGCGCATCCATGCAAGCCGGTCGAGCCAGCGGTAATAGCGTGCAACCTCCCGGGCGTGGCTCATACGCGGCGGAACCGCGCCGCGGTGAGCACATCGCGCGCCAGTGCCTGCTCCAGCTCAGCCCGCCCTTCCGGCGTGCGGACCAGCGCCGTCACCGAGGAAAACCATATCCCACCCATCGCCCGCTCCCTGAACAGCGCTGCCAGCGACGCCGCGGCCGCACCCTGCCCGCCGGCGCAGCAGGCGCAGTCGCCTGGGTGAGCCACCAATTCATTTGCCCGGAACACCGCGCATGGTCGTTCGCCCGGCCCGATGCCATCCGGCAGGTGGCTTTCCGCAAGCAGGGCCGTGGCAGCGCCCAGGTCAGGCACCGCCTCGACGATGGTGACCGCAACTCGCGCATCGATATTCCAACTCATCCTATAGACATAAGGATATGTTTATGTGATATCACGTTCATCGAGCATCTCCTTGCCCAGCTGAGAGCCGCGGCCGAGCCAACCCGGCTTCGCCTCCTCGCACTCTGCGCCCGCGGCGCCTTGTGCGTCACCGATCTATGCGATGTGCTCGGCCAATCCCAGCCCCGCCTGTCGCGGCACCTCAAGCTGCTGGTCGAAGCCGGGTTGCTGGAGCGGGTGCCCGAAGGCGCCAACGCCTATTTCCAGGTACCGGCCGAGGCCACCCTGGTGCGCCAGCTCCTCGCCCGCCTGCCGGAGCAGGACGCGGCCTTGGCAGCCGACCGTCGCCAGGCCGCCCGCATCGCCGCCGAACGCGCCCGCGCCGCTTCCGAAGCCTTTCGCCGTGACGGCGCCGATTGGGATGAGCTGCGCGCGCTCGGCCTGCCGGCGGGCGAAATCGAGGCCGCCATCGCGGCGTTGCTGCCCGCTCAGATTGGCCGTCTGGTCGATATCGGCACCGGCACCGGCCGGCTGCTGGAGCTGCTGGCCGATCGCACCGGCGCGGCGCTCGGCCTCGACGCCAGCCGCGACATGCTGGCGCTAGCCCGCGCTCGCCTGGCCGAGCGCGGCATCGCCGGCCATTGCGCCGTACGCCAGGCCGACATGTATCGCCTGCCGCTTGCGGATTCCTCGCAGGACGTCGCGACGCTGCAGATGGTGCTGCACTACGCCGAGGAGCCCGCCGCCGCGATCGCCGAGGCCGCCCGCGTGCTGCGCCCGGACGGCATGCTGCTGGTGATCGACCTGGCCCCGCACAGCCTGGCCGAGTTGGCCGCCCGCCACGCCCATCGCTGGGCTGGCTTCGATGATTCCGCCATCGGCGAATGGTTGCTCGGCGCCGGCTGCGCATTGCGGGAGGCGCGGACCATTCCTGGCCGCATCGCCGTACGCCTCTGGGCCGCGCAACGCCTCCCCGTGCCTGTCCGTTCGCCTGAACCCGCCCTGGAGCTCTGAACCATGTCCCGTCCGCATCTCCTCGAAGCCCTCGCCGCTCAGGTTCTGCTATGCGACGGCGGCATGGGTAGCCGTGTGCAGGCTGCCAATCTCGACGTCATCCAGGACTATTGGGACAATGAGAATTGCACCGAGATCCTGAACTTGTCGCGGCCCGACCTCGTGCGCGAAATCCACCGCGGCTACTACGAGGCCGGCGCCGACATGGTGCTGACCAACACCTTCGGCAGCTCGCCCATCACGCTGGGCGAGTTCGACCTGACCGATAAGACCGACGAGATCAACCGGCGCGCGGTGGAGCTTGCGCGCGAGGCGGCCGAGAGCTTTTCGGATGGTCGGCACCGCTATGTGATCGGCGATGTCGGGCCGGGGACGAAGCTGCCTTCGCTGGGCCACATCAAGTACGACGACCTGGAAGCCGCGCTGACGCAGCAATGCCGTGGCTTGGTGAATGCGGGTGTGGACGCGATTCTGACCGAAACCAACCAGGACACGCTGTTCATCAAGGCCGCCGTCAACGCCGCCAAGACTGCGATCCGTGAAGCGAAATCGGACATTCCCATCTTCGTGCAGGTAACGGTAGAGACGACCGGGCCCCTGCTCGCCGGCCCCGACATCGCCGCCGCCGCAACCGTCATCCACGCGCTGGACGTGCCGCTGATCGGCCTGAACTGCGCCACCGGGCCGCAGGAAATGCAGGAACATGTCCGCTGGCTGGCGCAGAACTGGCCCGGGCTGATTTCGGTCCAGCCCAATGCCGGCCTGCCCGAGCTGGTGGACGGCAAGACCCACTACCCGCTGGCGGCGAACGACATGGCCGTATGGATGGAGAGGTTCGTCACCGAATTCGGCATGAACCTGATCGGCGGTTGCTGTGGCACCGACAACCGGCACATCACCGCGCAAGATGCCATGCTGCGGCGGCTGGGCGGCGCGAAGCTCCGGCCCGCGCCGGTGCTTCGCAAGCATCACTGGGTGCCATCCGTCGCCTCGCTGTACGGCGCCGTCTCGCTGCGGCAGGAGAACAGCTATTTCTCGATCGGCGAGCGCTGCAATGCCAACGGCTCCAAGGCATGGCGCGCGGTGCAGGAAGCCGGCGACTGGGACGGTTGCGTCACCATCGGCCGTGAACAGGTGGGCGAGGGCAGCAACTCGCTCGACATCTGCACCGCCTTCGTCGGCCGCAACGAGATGGCCGAGATGAACGAGGTGATCACCCGCTTCACCTCCTCGGTGAACGCGCCACTGGTCATCGACAGCACCGAGACACCGGTGATCGAGGCTGCGCTGAAGCTGCATGGCGGCAAGCCCATCATCAACTCGATCAATTTCGAGGAGGGCGAGGAGCAGGCGCATGATCGCCTGGTGCTGGCCAAGAAGTTTGGCGCGGCGGTGATCGCGCTGACCATCGACGAAGTAGGAATGGCCAAGACGGCCGAGGATAAGCTGCGCATTGCCCGGCGGCTGGTGGATTTCGCCTGCACCCAGCATGGTCTGGCGCAGTCCGACCTGATGATCGACCCGCTGACCTTCACCATCGCCACCGGCAATGAGGATGATCGCAAGCTGGGGCAGTGGACGCTGGAGGGGATCAGGATGATCCGCGACGAGTTCCCGGACATCCAGATCATGCTGGGCCTGTCCAACATCTCCTTCGGCCTGAACGCAGCGGCCCGCCATGTGCTGAACAGCGTGTTTCTCGACCTGGCGGTGAAGGCCGGGATGACCGGCGCGATCGTGCATGTCTCGAAAATCAAGCCGCTGCACGCCATCCCGCCCGAGGAGGTGAAGGTGATGGAAGACCTCATCTTCGATCGCCGCGCCGAGGGTTATGACCCGCTGCACAAAATGCTGGAAATGTTCAGTGGCCGAAAGGCTGCCGACAACGTCGCCAAGGTCAAGGCCGAGACGGTGAATGGCCGGCTGAAGGACCGCATCATCGATGGTGACCGCAAGGGCTTGAGCGAGGAGCTGGCCGACAGCATGGCCGAAGGCCACACGCCGCTGTCGATCATCAACGAGGTGCTGCTGGACGGCATGAAGGTGGTGGGCGAACTGTTTGGCGCCGGCAAGATGCAGCTGCCCTTCGTGCTCCAATCCGCCGAGACGATGAAGGCTGCGGTGGCCTATCTCGAACCCTTCATGGAAAAGGCGGAGGGCCAGGAGAAGGGCATCATCGTGCTGGGCACAGTGAAGGGCGATGTGCACGACATCGGCAAGAACCTGGTCGACATCATACTGACCAACAACGGCTACAAGGTGATCAACCTGGGCATCAAGGTGCCGCTGGCGCAGATCGTCGATGCAGCCCGGGAGCACAAGGCGCATGCCATCGGCATGTCGGGACTGCTGGTGAAATCGACTGTGGTGATGCGGGAAAACCTGGAGGAGATGTCCCGCCAGGGCGTCGAAATCCCGGTCATGCTGGGCGGTGCCGCGTTGACGCGGAACTACGTCGAGGATGATTGCGTGCAGGCCTATGCCTGCGGCCGCGTGGTCTATGCACGCGATGCCTTCGACGGCTTGCACCTGATGGATAAGGTGATGGGCAACGATTTCGACGGCTATCTGGGTGCAGTGCAGTCCAAGCGCGTTGGCAAGTCGAAGAATGAGAAGCGGGTGCTGGGCCAGGCCGACCCGCGCGGCTTCGCGCCGGTTGACCTGGCCTACGCGAAAACGCGCCGCCACCGCGTTGCCGCCGAAAGTGCCGCGCCTGAGCCGCCCTTCTGGGGCGCGCGCATCATGGAAACGGACCCCAAGGCGCTCGTGCCGTACATCAACGAGCGCAGCCTGTACCAGTTCCAGTGGGGCTTCCGTAAGGCCGGACGGTCGCTGGAGGACTTTATCGGCTGGGCGAAGCAGGAGCTGCGGCCGGTGCTCAAGCGCATGCTGGCGCTGACGCAGGAGCAGAACATCCTCAAGCCGCAGGCCTGCTACGGCTACTGGAAATGCGCCGGCCAGGGCAATGACCTGATCATCTTCGACCATGACGGCACGACGGAACTGATACGCTTCAACATGCCGCGCCAGCCAAAGGAAGATGGCGATTGCATCGCCGATTTCGTGCGCGACGTGGATGACGAAGCCCGCGACGTGATCGGCCTGCAGGTCGTCACCGTTGGCCAGAAGGCCAGTGACGTGGCGCGGGAGTGGTTCGAGGATAATCGTTATCAGGACTACCTGTATCTGCATGGCCTCTCGGTCGAGATGGCCGAGGCAATGGCGGAATACGTGCACAAGCGCATCCGCGCCGAATGGGGTTTCGCCGGGCAGGACGCGCTGGATATCGAGAAGATGCTGAGCCAGGGCTACCGGGGCGGGCGCTACAGCTTCGGCTACCCGGCCTGCCCGAAGCTGGAGGATCAGGCACCGTTGCTGAAGCTGCTGGGGGCGGAGCGGATCGGGGTGGAGATCAGCGATGAGTGGCAGTTGCACCCGGAGCAATCGACCTCCGCGATTGTGATGCATCACCCGCGTGCGAAGTATTTTTCTGTGTAGGCTGCTGCCGGGGGCTGCGCCCTGGGCGTGGAGCACCCGATGGCGCATTTCGTGGCCCGTCGCCCGCTACGGCACCGAGGAGTTTGAGCAGCGCGCCGCCCTCTTCGGCGCTGGCGACCCGGGGGCGCTGATGAACCGCGACCTGAGCTTCTTGCTGAAAGAAGTGTCGGAGCGGGCATTGCCGGCCAGCATGGCAGCGCGGTGCGACTGAGGTTCTGGCCTGCCGGCCAAGCAGCCGCTAAACCCCTCGCGATGGAAGACGATGAAGACCAGCCCGATCCCATCTTCGACACGCGGGAGGCCGCGCGCGGCATTGCGGTGCGCATCCTCGACCTCTCCGGCGCCAATGGCAGCGAGCCGGTCGAGGAAGTCCACGGCTTCGGCTCCCTCGGCCACGCCAACACCTTCGCCCGGCGCTACGTGCGTGACAGCGTGGAACGCTGCCGCGGCCCGGGCATGGCCCCGCCCCAGGTCCTCGAAGCCTGGTTCGCCTTCGGCGAGGATGCCGAGGTCACCGGGGCGGCCGAAGGCGCCTGGTCCAGCAAGACCGAGTTGAAGGATTTTTCCGAACGTCCGCTCCGCGAAGGCGAGCAGCGCGACTGGCGCGCCATGGACCCGCGCCGCGCACAGGACGAAGAAGAGGCATGAAACTTCGCTTCGCCCCCTCCCCCACCGGTTATCTGCATGTCGGCAACGCCCGCATCGCCATCACCAACGCGCTGCTGGCGCACAGGCATGGCGGCCAGCTCATCCTTCGGCTGGATGATACCGACGCCGAACGCTCCCGCCCCGAATACGCCGCCGCCATCGAGGAGGACCTGGCCTGGCTCGGCATCGCCTGGCACGGCCTGGTGCGGCAGCAGGACCGCACCGCGCTGTATGACGCCGCGGCAGCCCGGCTGAAGGCCAGCGGCCACCTCTACCCGTGCTTCGAAAGCGAGGAGGAGCTGCGCTTCAAGCGCGAATTGCGCGCCAAGCAGGGCAAACCCCCGGTCTACGACCGCGGCGCATTGAAGATGACGCAGGAGCAGCTGGAACGGGCGCTCGCCAACGGCAAATCGCCCTACTGGCGGTTCAAGCTGAGCCCGGGCAGCCGGGAATGGGTGGACGGCGTGCTTGGAACACGTTCGGTCAAGCTACCGCCCATTTCCGACCCGGTGCTGATCCGCGCCGACGGCTCCTACCTCTACACCTTCACTTCGGTCGTCGATGACATCGATATGGGCATCAGCCACATCGTCCGCGGTGAGGACCATGTGACGAATACCGGCGTGCAGCTCGACATTTTCGCCGCCCTCGGCGCCAGCACGGCGGCGCTGCACTTCGCTCACCTGCCGCTGCTGACCGATGTCGATGGCGGACCGCTATCCAAGCGCCTCGGCGGGCTGGGCCTGCGGCAGATGCGACGCGACGGGGTGGAGCCGGCCGCGCTGGTCGGCTACCTCGCCGCCTTGGGCACCTCGCACGATCCCCGCCCCGGGCTGCCGGCCACCCTGGCTGCCGGCTTCGACCTGCATTCCGTCTCCCGATCCGCAGCCCGCTTCGACCCGCGGCAGATGCTGGCGCTGAACCGGAAAATGCTGCACGAGATGTCTTACGAAACGGCACTCCCCCGCCTCCG
>JACMRO010000429.1 GCA_014376425.1 Rubritepida sp. | reverse complement strand
GTGTCGCCTAGAAGATCCATGTGGTCCATCGAGATCGAGGTGATGGCCGTCACCACCGGCTGCTCCACCACATTGGTCGCGTCGAAGCGGCCGCCCAGTCCCACTTCCAGGATCAGCGCATCCGCCGGCACCCGGCTGAACAGCAGCAGGGCGGCTGCGGTGATGACCTCGAAGACGGAGATGGCGGCACCCGCATTGGCCGCCTCCGTCGCCTCCAGCGCATCGGTCAGCGCGTCGTCGCCGACCAGCGCGCCGGCCAGGCGGATGCGTTCGTGGAAATGCACGAGATGGGGGGATGTGTAGACATGCGCGCGCTGCCCTGCCGCCTCGACCACGCCGCGCAGGAAAGCGCAGGTGCTGCCCTTGCCGTTGGTGCCGGCGACGTGGATCACCGGCGGCAGGCGGCGCTGGGGATGGCCCAGCTTCGCCAGCAGCGCCTGCAGCCGCCCCAGGCTGAGGTCGATCAGCCGCGGGTGCAGCGCGTGCAACCGCTCGATGACCGGGGCGGAGCGACCGCCGAGGCCTTGGCGTTCGTTCATACCGCCACCGGTCGCCGGGGGAGTGGTTCGGAAGCCTTCATACCGGCGCGGGCAGCGATACCGCGGCCGGCGCGGCGGGCGCCACCTGCGGCACCCGCAGCAGGCCGATCACCTGCGCCAGCGTGGCGCGCATCTCGCCGCGCTTCGTCACCATGTCCAGGATGCCGTGCCGCAGCAGATACTCGGCGCGCTGGAAGCCCTCGGGCAGCTTCTCGCGCACCGTGCTCTCGATGACGCGGGCCCCGGCGAAGCCGATCAGCGCGCCAGGCTCGGCGATCTGGATGTCGCCCAGCATGGCAAAGCTGGCGGTAACGCCGCCCGTCGTCGGGTCGCACAGCACCACGATGAAGGGTAGGCCGGCCTCCTTCACCATGCGCGTTGCGATCACCGTGCGCGGCATCTGCATCAGGCTCACCGCGCCCTCCTGCATGCGTGCGCCGCCCGAGGCGGTGAAGACGATCAGCGGCGAATCCTGCAGCACCGCCAGCCGCGCCGCCGCCACCAGCGCCTCACCCACGCCAGCCCCCATCGAGCCGCCCATGAAGCTGAATTCGAAGGCAGCGGCGACGGCGGCCTGGCCCTCGATCGCGCCGTGGCCGACGATCACGGCGTCGTCCATCCCGGTCTTGGTCTGGGCGTCGCGCAGGCGTTCATTGTAGCGCCGCTGGTCGCGGAAGCGCAGCGGGTCGGATGGGGCTTTGGGCAGGTCGATGCGCTGCCAGCCTTCATCCAGCGTCCAGTCCAGCCGCTGCCGGGCGCCGACGCGCTCGTGGTGGCCGCAATGGGTGCAGACGCGCAGGTTCCGTTCGAGATCGCGGTGAAAGACCATCTGCTCGCAGGCCGAGCATTTGTGCCAGAGATTCTCCGGCACCTCGCGCGAGCCGCCGAAGAGCGTCTTGATCTTGGGCAGGGCCCATTCGCTGATCCAGTTCATGGCCAGGATATAGCGGGGGGAGGGGGGCGGGCCAATGGACCAGCTTGACCCGCCGGGCGGTGCCCCCACACGCTGCGTCCATGACGCCGGAATTCCTGCTGACCACCCTGCTGATCGTGGCCTCGCCCGGCACCGGGGCGATCTACACCATTGCCGCCGGGCTGGCGCGCGGCCGGGCAGCCAGCCTGCTCGCGGCCTTTGCCTGCACGCTGGGCACGCTACCGCATATCGCCGCCGCGCTGACCGGCCTGGCCGCCCTGCTGCATGCCAGCGCGGTGGCGTTCGAAATGGTGAAATACGCCGGCATCGCCTACCTGCTGTTCATGGCGTGGCAAATGCTGCGCGACACCGGAACGCTGCGCTTTGACCGGGTGGCGACCCCCGTCAGCGCCGCACGAGTGGTGCGCGACGGCATTCTGCTCAACATCCTCAACCCGAAGCTGTCGGTGTTCTTCGTGGCCTTCCTGCCGCAGTTCATCGAGGCCGCGGACCCGGCGCCGCTCGCTGCCATGGCTGGGCTGAGCCTGGTGTTCATGGCCGTCACCTTCGTGGTCTTCGCGCTCTACGGTGTGTTCGCGGCGGCGATGCGGGACCAGGTGGCGGCGCGACCGCGGCTGCTGGTGTGGCTGCGGCGCGGCTTCGCGGCGGCGTTCGCCGGGCTGGCGGTGAAACTCGCGGCCACCGAGCGGTAGCGGCGCGGGCCGGCGGGCGGCATATTCGCGGCCCTGGGGTCGGGAGCGCGTGGCTATGGAACTGGCAGTGATCGGCCTCGGCCGCATGGGCGGCAACATCGCGCGGCGGCTGCTGCGGGCGGGGCATGCCTGTCCGGTCTTCGACATGGACCCGGCCGCCGTGGCCGCGCTGGCCGCCGAGGGCGCCACGCCATCGGCTGACCTCGCCGCGCTCGTCGCCGGCCTCGCCCGGCCGCGCGCCATCTGGGTCATGCTGCCCGCGGGCGCCGTCACCCAGGCCACGCTCGACGCGCTGCTGCCGATGCTGGACGCGGATGACGTGGTCATCGAGGGCGGCAATTCCTTCTGGAAGGATTCGGCTGGCCGTGCCGCCACCTTCGCGGCGCGCGGCATCCACTACCTCGACGTCGGCACCTCCGGCGGCGTCTGGGGCCTGGCGCGCGGCTACTGCCTGATGATCGGCGGTGCCGACGCCGCCGTCGCGCGCCTGGCGCCGGTGTTCGAGGCGCTGGCGCCGGGCGAGGCCGCCGCGCCCCCCAACCCGCAACGCAACTCCGCCACTACCGCGGATCGGGGCTGGCTGCATTGCGGCGGGCCCGGCGCCGGGCACTACACCAAGATGATCCATAACGGCATCGAATACGGCATGATGCAGGCGATGGCCGAGGGGCTGGACCTGCTGAAGAACGGCCCCCTGGCGATCAATGTGGCCGAGGTGACGGAGGTCTGGCGGCGCGGCAGCGTGGTGTCGTCCTGGCTGCTCGACCTCACCGCCGCCGCGCTGGCCCAGCAGCCCGACCTGGCGAACTATTCCGGCCGCGTCAGCGACAGCGGCGAGGGGCGATGGACGGTGGACACCGCGGTGGAGAACGCCATCCCCACCCCCGTGCTGGCCGCGGCCCTCTTCGCCCGCTTCCGCAGCCGGCAGGAAGCCAGCTTCGCCGACCGCGCGCTATCCGCCATGCGGCACGGCTTCGGCGGGCATCTGGAGCCAAAATGACGCATCGGCTGCTGTTGATGGGCGTCTCGGGCAGCGGTAAATCGACCGTGGGGGCGCTGCTGGCCGAAGCCCTGCGCATCCCTTTCGCCGATGCCGACGCGTTCCACCCGCCGCAGAACGTGGCGAAGATGGCGCGCGGCGAGCCGTTGACCGATGCCGACCGGCTGCCCTGGCTGGACGCGCTGGGCGCCTGGCTTGCGGCGCGCGCGGAGGGCGGCGTCATCGGCTGTTCGGCGCTGAAGCGCGACTATCGCGACCGGCTGCGGATGCACGCCCCCGCCCTGCGAATCCTGCACTTGGCTGGCCCGCCCGCTCTCATCGCCGCCCGCCAATCCGCCCGGCGCGACCATTTCATGCCGCCCAGCCTGATGGACAGCCAGTTCGCCACCCTGCAGGCCCCAGGCGCCGATGAACGCGCCATCATCCTCGACATCACCTGTCCGCCTGCGGTGCTGGCGGCCCACGCCATTGCCCAACTGAAAGACACGCCATGACGCCCGAGACCAAGTCGAAGCTGGAAAAGATCACCACCGCCACGCTGACCACGGTGTTGCTGAAGAAGGGGCTGCGAAATGTGTGGCTGCGCGGCGCCAGGCCGTTCACGCCGGCGGCGCAGAATGTCCGCCTCGTCGGCCCCGCCTTCACCCTGCGGTTCGTCCCGGCGCGCGAGGATCTGGCCACCCCGGCCAGCTGGTCCAGCCCGATCTCCACCCGCGCCGCGATCGAGGCGATGGGCGAGGGCTGCATCGCGGTGGCGGATGCGATGGGCGTGACCGACGCCGGCATCTTCGGCGACATCCTCTGCGCACGCGTGGCCAAGCGCGGCGTCACCGCGTTGATCACCGACGGCGCGGTGCGCGACGTCGCCGGCGTGAACGGCACCGGCCTGCCCGTCTGGTGCGCTGGTGGTGCAGCGCCGCCCTCCGTCGCGGCCCTGACCTTCGTGGCCTGGGAACAACCCATCGGCTGCGGCGGCGTGGCGGTGTTTCCGGGCGACATCATCGTCGCCGATGCCGATGGCGCGGTGCTGATCCCGGCCGATATCGCCGATGCCATTGCCGATGAATGCGTCGAACAGGAGCGGCTGGAGGCGTGGATAATGGTGCAGGTGGAGGCCGGGCTGGCCCTGCCCGGCCTATACCCCGCGAACGCCGATAACCGTGCGCGCTACGAGGCCGACAAGGCTGCCGGCCGCGCCTGACGGCCTTATTTGTCGGACTTCACCAGCACCGTTTCGGTCAGATGCTCGGCGATGAACCACACCTGCAGCTCGTTGGTGCGCAGGACATTGCTGACCAGCAGGTCGTTGGTGCCGTCATCGCCCGATTCATCGGCCGCCTCGGCGCCTTCGTGGCACTGCCTGAGAATGATCTCATGCGCCTCCAGCAGGCGGGAGAGCTGGCTCGGCACATCCTCGCGCCCCTTGGGCGGCCGCGGCACGCGCGTCATCTCGGCTACGTCGGCCGCAATGGCGATGCTGATGCCGCCCAGCAGCATGATGCGTTCGGCGATCATGTCCACCAGCTCGGCCTGCTTTTCGTAATGCTCGTCCAGCAGCAGGTGCAGCTGGTAGAAGGTGGCGCCTGACATCTGCCAATGGTGCTTCTTGTACAGGTCGCGGATGGCAATGGTGTCGGCCAGTACCTGGTTGAGCAGGGCCACGCTCTGCTTGCGGGCATTGTCCTCAAGTGCCAGGGGTAGCGACTTCAACGTGCCGAAAGGCTGGATTTCTTTGTATTCGACCTTGTAGTTGGGCTGTGCCTGATCGTTCTTGTCGCGGGCCATGGGCGGCTTGTCCTCTGTCCAATTCGGCTCACTGAGCCATAGCCGGAAGAACGCGCCGGGCGGGGCCGGGTTTCCGGGGCTTGGAAGGCACGGAACTCCCTGCCACCTGATGGCATCACACTTGCAAGCAGTGGCCGGGAACCTCCCCTGGACACGCCCAATATGACCCATTCCCGCCGCGAACTCATGACAGCCCCCGCCGCACTGCTGCCCATAGCCGCGCCATTCACCGCCGCATCCGCCCAGACCGAGCGCACTCTGCGCTACGCCATCTCCATGGCCGACATCCCGCAGACGACGGGCCAGCCCGACCGCGGCGCCGGCGCCTATCAGTTTACCGGCTACACCCTCTACGACCCGCTGGTGGCTTGGGAGATGGACGTGGCCAACCGTCCGGGCAAGCTGGTGCCGGGCCTGGCCACCGAATGGGCGGCCAACCCGGTGGACCGCACCAAGTGGTCGTTCAAGCTGCGGCCCGGGGTGAAATTCCACGATGGCAGCGACTTCAGCGCCGATGCCGTTATATGGAACTTCGAGAAGGTGCTGAACCCGCAGGCGCCGCATTTTGACAACCGCCAGGCCGCCCAGGTCCGCCCGCGCCTGCCCAGCGTGGCGAGCTGGCGCAAGCTCGACGACATGACCGTCGAAGTCACCACCCGCACCGTGGACAGCATTTTTCCCTACCAGATGCTGTGGTTCCTGATCTCATCCCCGGCGCAATACGAACGTTTGGGCCGCAGCTGGGAGCGCTTCGCGTCCGAGCCGTCCGGCACCGGCCCCTTCCGCCTGACCCGGCTGGTGCCGCGCGAAAGGGCCGAGATGGTGCGGAACACGGCGTATTGGAACCCGGCGCGGATGCCCAAGGTGGATCGCCTCGTCCTCGTCGTGGCACCCGAGGACACCACCCGAACCAACGCCCTGCTGACCAACCAGGTCGACCTGATCGAGTACCCCTCGCCCGACCTGGTGCCACGCCTGCGCCAGTCCGGCGCGCGGATCAGCGAGAACGTCACCCCCCATGTCTGGAACTACCATCTCAGCCTCCTGGAAGGCTCGCCCTGGCGCGATCTGCGGCTGCGCCAGGCCGCCAATCTGGCGATCAACCGCGATGAGATCGTGCAGCTGATGAACGGCCTGGCAAAGCCCGCGACAGGCGTCGTTGACCCCACCTCGCCCTGGTACGGCAACCCCACCTTCCGGGTGACGCACGACCCCGACCGTGCCCGGCGCCTGGTGCAGGAGGCCGGCTTCTCCCGTGCCAATCCGCTGCGCACCCGCTTCCTGGTGCCCTCCGGCGGCTCGGGCCAGATGCTGTCGATGCCGATCAACGAATACATCCAATCGGCCTACCGCGAGGTCGGCATCGACATCTCGTTCCAGACCGTCGAGCTGGAACTCTCCTACACCTGCTGGCGCCAGGGCGCGGCAGGTGACATCGCGCGCCAGGGACAGATCACCGCCAACAACGTGGCCTATGTGACGTCCGACCCGCTCTACGCGCTCATCCGCTTCTTCCACTCCAACCAGATCGCGCCGCGCGGGGTGAACTGGAGCCATTACCGCGATGCCGACATCGACCGGTTGATCGACGAGGCGATGAACACCTTTGACGAAACGACGGTCGACCGGCTGATGGCCCGGGTGCATGAGAAGGTGGTGAACGAGGCGCTGCTGGTCTTCGTGGTGCACGACACCAACCCCCGGGCGCTGGGCCGCAACGTGCGCGGCTACACCCAGGCGCAGCACTGGTTCCAGGACCTGACGACGCTGAGCTGATCAGGGCACCACGCCCAGCGCCTGGTTCAGCCGGGACCGGGCGCGCAAGACTTCGACCTGCGCCCGGCCTTCGTCATTGGCTGCTTCGAGCCGAAGCTGGCGCACCCGGTACAGGTCGAAGGTGCCGGTTTCGCCACCGCGGAAGGCGGTCATCGCAAGCCGCTCTTGCTCCTGCGACAGGGTCAGCCGTTGCCGCGCCAGCCGTGCCGACAGCTCGGCCGCGCGCAACGCATCGCGCGCCCGCTGCACGCCGATGCCGATCAACCGGCGCGACTGCTCCAGTTCGGCGGTGGCACGCGTGATGTCGGCCTGCGCTTCGGCCCGCCGCGGTGCGTTGCGGCCCTCGGTCGAGAGCGGGATACGAAAGCGCAGCCCCAGGCTGGTGCTGTCATTCGTCGTCATGCCGCTTTCCTGGCGGGCGAAGACGCCCACTTCCGGCGCATCGCGTGGCGTCGCCGCCACCAGGCGCTGCCGGGCCTGCGCGGCCGCCAGCGTCGCCTCGGCCGTGACCAGGACGGGGTGGCCAGATGGCCCCGCCAGCACCGTTTCCGCCGGCAGGCTGGGCTCCAGCCCACCGGTGATGCCGCGATAGGCTGCCCGCAGCTGTTCGGCCTGGCCCTGTGCCTGGGCCAGCACCAGTTCGGACGCGACGGTTTCGGTCCGCGCCAGGATTGCCTCGGCGGGCGGAATGTCACCCAGCTGAGCGCGGCGCTGCACGTCGCCGGCGATCTGCCTCGCTGTGGTTAGCCGTTCCCGCGCCAGGGTCACCGCGCGCACCGCCTCCGCCGCCTCCCACCATGCGTCGCGCAGCGCGCCCGCCACTTCCAGCCGGCGCAGTGCCAGGCGTTGCTGCTGCTCGGCCACCGCCGCGGTCACGCTGCCGCCAAGCGCGGCACGTTGTCCTGGCAGCCACAGCGGCAGCGCAATGTCCGCATCCAGCTCCCGCTGTTCGCGCGGCCCCCGCAGGTCGCTGCGGATCGAGCCGCCGATGCTGGGGGGCAGCGGCGTCAGCCCCTGCGCCGTGGCGCGACGCGATGCCGCCACGGCGCGCTGCGCCTCGATGGCGCGCGCCCCGACATCCAGTGCCATCGCGGCATCGACATGCGCCGACAGCTGCCCCGCCGCAGGCTGGGCCAAGCCCAGCGCCGCGAGCAGCACGACGGCGACCGGCCATCCCGACGGCTTTTCAGGGTCCGCCCCGTCCACACGCGCCGGCACCTGCGTGCCATCCCCCGGCGCCACGGCGTCGGGTTTCGCGAAGCGTTCGTACAGGATGGGCAGCAGCACCAGTGTCAGCACCGTTGCCGTCACCAGGCCGCCGATCACCACGACCGCCAGGGGGCGCTGGATTTCGCTGCCCGGCCCGGTGGCAAACAGGAACGGCACCAGCGCC
The DNA here is from genome assembly GCA_014376425.1 of Rubritepida sp. GTDB lineage: Bacteria > Pseudomonadota > Alphaproteobacteria > Acetobacterales > Acetobacteraceae > Rhodovarius. Next base: position 8,646 of record JACMRO010000429.1, on the reverse strand, counting down.
AGTGCGGCGATGAACGCGGTCAGGACGACCGGCGTCATCCGCCGCCTCGCCCCTTCGCGCACCGCGTCGGCCACGCCCATCCCGCCCGCGACCAGCGTGTTGATGTAGCTGACCAGCACCACCCCGTTCAGCACCGCGATGCCCACCAAACACAGGAAGCCCACGGATGCAGGCACGGATATGAACTCGCCCGAGGCCCACAGCGCGATGACCCCGCCGATCAGCGCGAAAGGCACGTTGCAAAATACCAGGATGGCCTGCCGCAGGCTGCCGAAGGTCAGGTTGAGCAGCAGGAAGATGGCGGCCAGGGCGATGGGTACCACCACCACCAGCCGCGCCTGCGCGCGCTGTTGATTCTCGAACTGCCCGCCCCACACGACCTCGTAGCCCTGCGGCAGTTGCACCCGCTGCGCCACCGCCGCCTGTGCCCCGGCCACGAAGCCGCCGATGTCGCGGCCGCGCACGTTGCTGAGCACGGTGGCGAAGCGCTGCGCCTGCTCGCGGATCACCTGCACCGCGCCCTCCTCCTCGCGGATGTCGGCCACCTGCGACAGCAGCACAGTGCCGCCGCCGGGCAGGGCGATCTGCACCCGGGCCAGGTCCTGCGCCGAGCGGCGCTGCGTCTCCTCGCCGCGCACCAGCAACGGGATGCGGCGGTCGCCTTCCAGCACCTCGCCCACCTGGCGGCCATCCACCCAGACCCGCAGCGTCTCCTGCGCGTCGGATGCGTTGAGGCCGACGCGCCCGGCCGCCATCCGGTCCACCCGCACCGTCAGGTACTTCATGCCCTCGTTGCGCAGCGCGAAGACGTCGGCGCTGCCGGTGACGCCCTGCACCGCGGCGCCGATCTCGCGCGACAGGCGGTTCAGCTCCGGAATGTCCGGGCCGAACACCTTGATGACCACGTCGCCGCGGGCGCCGATGATCATCTCCTGCACCCGCATGTCGATCGGCTGGCTGAATGAAAAGCTGATGCCGGGAAACCCGTCCAGCACCTCGCGCACCTGCGCCATGACCCAGGCGGTGCCCCCTGCCGTGGCCTCGGCCCGCCATTCGGCGGCGGGCGCCATGGTGAAGAACATGTCGGTCTCGTTCAGGCCAACCGGGTCGATGCCAAGCTCATCGGCGCCGGCGCGCGCCATGATGCCGCGCACCTCGGGCACCCGGGTGCGGATTTCACGTGCGATCCGCATATCGGTCTCGGCCGCGTCATCCACCCCGATGGTCGGGTGCTTGCGCACCGTCACAACCGGGCTGCCCTCATCCATGGTGGGAATGAAGATGCTGCCGATCTGGCCGAAGGCCAGCACCGCCAGCACCAGTCCCAGCACCGCGGTGCCGGCCACGGTGAAGGGGCGCTTCATCGCCTTCTCCAGCAGCGGGTCGTAGCCGGCGTGCAGCTTGCGGACCAGCCAGGGTTCGCGCGCATGGCCGCCGCGCAGCAACAGCGCGCACATCACCGGCACCACCGTCAACGACAGCACCAGGGCGGAGAGGAGCGCGAAGGCGATGGTGAGTGCCACGGGGCCGAATAGCCGCCCCTCCAGCCCCTCCAGCGAGAGCAGCGGCACGAACACGCCCACGATGATGATCACGCCCGAGACCAGCGGCGTCATCACCTCCCGCGTCGCCTCCAACGTCATCCGCAGCCGGTCGGCGACAGAGGGGTTCTTCTCCTCGGTGGTGCCGAACCGGTGCGCGACGTTCTCGACCACGACCACCGCGCAATCCACCAGCAGGCCGACGGCGATGGCCAGCCCGCCCAGCGACATGATGTTGGCCGAAAGCCCATACCATTTCATCACGCCGAAGGTGACCAGCACCGCCAGCGGCAGCGACAGCGATACCACCAGCGCGGCCCGCCAGTTGCCCAGGAACAGGATCAGCAGGATCACCACCAGCACGATGGCCTCCAGCAGTACCTTCTGCACGGTCCAGACCGCCTTGCCGATCAGGTCGGCCCGGTCATAGAAGAACACCAGCCGCACCCCTTCGGGCAATTGCCGCTCGATGGCGGGGACGCGCGCCATCGCACCTTCCACCACGCTGCGCGCATTGGCGCCGCGCAGGCCCAGCACCAGGCCCCATACCGCCTCTCCCTCGCCGTCACGCGTGACCACGCCGTTGCGCGGCAGCGCGCCGAAACGCACGTCGGCCACATCGGCCACCCGCACGACCCCGCCGGCGCGGCTGGCCAGTACGATGGCGCGGATATCCTCCAGTGTCTGGATGCGGCCCTCGGCGCGGACCAGCAGCGCCTCCTCTCCATCGCGGATCCGCCCGGCGCCGTCGTTGCGGTTGTTGTTGCGGATCGCCTCCTCCAGCATCACCGTGGTGATGCTGCGCGCCGCCATCGCCGCCGGGTCGGGGATCACCTCGTAGGTGCGGACGAACCCGCCCAGGACGTTGACATCTGCCACACCGGGCACGGCGCGAAAGGCCGGCCGCACCACCCAGTCCAGCAGCGTGCGCGCGTCGCGCGGCGACAGGGAGGGCCCTTCCAGCGTGAACATCAGCATTTCGGCCAGCGGCGTGATGATGGGAGCCAGCCCCCCGGTGACGCCGTTGGGCAGCGTATCGTCCAGCTCGCCCAGCCGCTCATTGACCTGAGCGCGGGCCCAGAAGATGTCGGTGCCAGGGGCGAATTCGAAGGTCATCAGCGCGACCGAGAAACGCGTCACGCTGCGCATGAAGGTGAGGTTGGGGATGCCGCGCATCGCCAGTTCCACCGGCTGGGTCACCCGCCGCTCCAGCTCCTCCGGCGTCAGTCCAGGCGCCCGCATCGACACCAGCACCTGGGTCGGCGACACGTCGGGAAACGCGTCGATCGGCAGGGCGCGGTATGATTGGAAGCCCCAGAAAGCCAGCGCCAGCGAGGCGACGATCACCAGCAGGCGCTGCCGGAGCGCCAGCTCCACAAGATTTCCCAGCATCGGTCAGCCCCCATCCGCTTCGGAGAGCTCGGCCAGCAGCGCCAGCATCCCGCGCATGGCCACCTGCTCGCCCGCCTGCAGATCGCCGCGCAGCGATGTGGTCTGCGCCGTCTCCATCAGCACCTGCACCGGGCGGGCCGAGAAGCCGCGCGGGCCGCGCACGAAAACCCAGCTCCGCTCGCGGTGGCGGACCACCGCACCTGCCGGCACCCGCCACTGCGCCTGGCCCGAGGAGCGTAGCGACAGCGCGACCGACACGGCCTGGCCGGGCCGCAGCGCGGCCGCGCCCTGGCCGCTGACCTCCGCGACCGCGGTGACCGACTGGGTGGCGCTGTCGGCGGTGCGGCCAACGCGCAGCACATAGCCCTCGGCACCCTGCGCCGGCACCAGCACGGGGGCGTTGAGCTGCAGTGCGGCGGCGCGCGACAGCGGCACCTGGACGTTGATCCACAACGTTGCGAGGTCCGCCACCGTGATCAGGGGCGCCGCCTGCGCCACCCGTTCGCCCGGCGTGGCCGCCCGGCCCAGCACCACGCCGGCCTGTGGCGTGGTGACATTGACGGTCTGCTGGATGCGCCGGCCACGCCGCAGCGTCGCCACCTCGGAGTCGCTCAGCCCCAGCAAGCCCAGCATCTGCTCCCGCTCATCGAGCCCGGCGGCCGCCGCCTGGGCCTCCGCCCGGGTGACGATCAGCCGTCGCTCGGCGATCAAACGCTCCCGAAACAACTGCTCGTCGCGCCGCAGCTTCTCCTGCGCCAGTTCGTGGCCGGTGGCCGCCTGAAGGAAGAACCGCTGCGCCTCTACCAGTTCGGTCGAGCGCAGCCGGGCCACCAGCTGGCCGGCGCGCACCCTCTCGTCGGGCGCGACATAGATCGCCTCGATCAGCCCCGCCGCCGGCGCCGCCACGATGCGAAGCTGGGTCGGCGGCACGATAACCAGGCCGGGCAGCGCGATTTCGGATGGCCCTGTCTCCGGTTCGACGCGCGACAGCTCGATGCCGGCGGCGCGGACCTGCCGGTCCTCCATTACGATGGAAATGGCATTACCGTTTTGCGCGGAAGCCCCTGCGGACAAGCCAAACAGCAACAAGGCCCCGACGAGGGGGCGAGTAAAAACAAGACGCATAGCGACTCCAACCATTCAGGCGGTGGGAGGCGCATGGCTCAGCGCCCAAGGGCGCGCCTTGCGGCGCGGCTGTCGGCTCAACAGGCCTGGGAAAGGGGCTTGCCGTATTGGAACGGTCTACAGCGCCGGCCGACGCGTTACAGGTAATCAATGTAGCGCCTAGGTCAAGCCACAAGGCTGTCAGCAGGTCGGTTCGCCAGGGTGGATGACGGCGCTATCCACCGATCGCGCATTTCCCTTGCCTTGCACCTTCGTTACCGTTCCAGTTCCCTGGCGAGCCCGCAGGGTCGCTGCTACAAATGCTCCATGGAGAACACGATGCGCCAGACCATCGCCGCCCTCTTTCTGGCAGGAACCCTCTCGGCCGGCGCGCAGACGCTGACCATGGCGGTGGGCGCGCCCGTCACCAGCCTCGACGCGCACTTTCACCAATTATCGCCCAACAATGCGGTGGCCAGCATGCTGTTCGACCGGCTGGTCAACACCGACGCGCAGGCCCGCAACGTGCCCGGCCTGGCCGAGAGCTGGACCGCTATTGCGCCCGACATCTGGGAGTTTCGCCTGCGTCGTGGCGTGCGCTTCCACAACGGCCAGGAATTCACCGCCGAGGATGTCGCCTTCACCATCGCCCGTGTCCCCAACGTGCCCAACAGCCCGAGCAGCTTCGCGGGCTTCGTGCGCCCGATCACGCGGGTCGAGATCGTCGACCCCCACACCATTCGCTTCAGCACCAACGGCCCTTACCCGTTGCTGCCGCAGGACCTGTCCAACATCTATATCCTGGACAGCACCACCCATGCGCAGGCGACGACGGAACAGTTCAACGCGGGCCCGATGGCGGTCGGCACCGGCCCCTTCCGCCTCATCCGCCACGCCAATGGCGACCGCATCGAGCTGGAGCGCAACGCCGAGTATTGGGGCACCGCACCCGCCTTCGCCCGCGTCAACTACCGCATGATCACCAACGACAGCGCGCGGGCCGCGGCCCTCCTGGCCGGCGATGTGGACGTGATCGACCAGGTGCCGACGGCCGATCTGGCGCGGCTGCGCACGGACAGCCGGGTGGCGCTGGCCGAGACGGTGGGCCTGCGCGTGATCTATCTCAGCTTCGATCATTCGCGCGACGACGCCACGCCCTTCGTCACCGACAATGACGGCCGGCCGATCGCCCGCAACCCGTTGAAGGACGTGCGGGTGCGGCGCGCGCTGTCGATGGCGATCGACCGCGCGGCCATCACGTCGCGCGTCATGGAGGGCAGCGCCACGCCGTCAGGCCAGTTCCTGCCGCCGGGCATCTTCAGCCATGTGCCCGACATCGCCGCACCCGCCTTCGATGCCGAGGGCGCGCGCCGGCTGCTGGCCGAGGCGGGCTTCCCGCAGGGCTTCCGCATCACCCTGCACGGCCCGAACGACCGCTACCCGAATGACGGCCGTATCATCCAGGCCATCGGCCAGATGTGGACCCGCATCGGCGTGCGCACGGCGATCGACGCGCAGACCTGGACCACCTTCGTGGCCCGCGCCGGCCGCGCCGAATTCTCCGCCTTCCTGATCGGCTGGGGCTCCAACCCCGAGGGCAGCCACCCGCTGCGCAACCTGATCGCCTGCCAGAGCCGGGAGCGCGGCTGGGGCAATTCCAACCGCGGCCGCTACTGTAACGAGGCGCTGGATCAGGGCCTGGTCCGCGCGTTGCAAACACTCGACGATGCCGACCGGGAGCGGCAGTTGATGGCATTGCAGCGCCAGGCCTTCGAGGATGTCGCCATCGTGCCGCTGCATATCCAGACCAACATCTGGGCGGCGCGCCGCGGCTTCGAGGTGACGCCGCGCGCCGATGAGCTGAGCCTGGCGCAAAGCGTGCGGCCGGCCGCCGCACGGTAGGGAAGTGCTCCTCTACCTCCTCCGCCGGATCATGCAGTCCGGCTTCGTGATGCTGGCGATGAGCCTGCTGGTCTTCCTCGGCGTCTACGCGGTGGGCGACCCGGTGGAAATCCTGATCTCGCCCGACGCCGACCAGTTCGAGCGCGAGCGCGCCGTCCGCGCGTTGGGGCTCGACCTGCCGCTGTGGCAGCAATACCTGGTTTTCCTCGGCCGCGCCTTGCAGGGCGACCTGGGCCGCTCCTTCGTCTTCAACGAACCGGCGATCCAGATCATTCTGCAGCGCATGCCGGCGACGCTGGAGCTGGCCTTCGGATCGATGTTCCTGAGCATCCTGATCGGTCTGCCTTTGGGGCTGTATGCCGGGCTGAAGCCGGACAGCCCGGTCTCCAAGGGCATCATGGCGACGTCCATCCTGGGCTTCTCGCTGCCCACCTTCTGGGTCGGGCTGATGCTGATCATGGTGTTCGCGGTGCAACTGGGCTGGCTGCCCAGCACCGGCCGGGGCGACACCGCGGAAATCCTCGGTACCCGTTGGTCGTTCCTGACCTGGGACGGGCTGCGGCACATCCTGCTGCCGGCGATCAATCTGTCGCTGTTTAAAATCAGCCTGGTCATCCGGCTCACGCGCGCCGGCGTGCGCGAGACAATGCTGATGGACTACGTGAAGTTTGCCCGCGCCAAGGGCTTGTCGCCCAACCGGGTCACCTTCGTGCATGTGTTCAAGAACATTCTCATCCCCGTGGTCACCGTCGTCGGGCTCGAATTGGGCGGCACCATCGCTTTCTCGGTGGTGACCGAAAGCGTCTTCGCCTGGCCGGGGATGGGCAAGCTGATCATCGACAGCATCAACGTGCTGGATCGGCCGGTCATCGTCGCCTACCTGCTGATGATCGTGCTGATGTTCATCGTCATCAACCTGGTGGTGGACATCGTCTACACCATGCTCGACCCCCGCGTGCGGCTGGAGGCGAAGGCATGAGCGGCGTGGTGCTGGCGCCGGTTGAGACGCCGCTGCGGCGGTTCGTGTCGGAATTCTTCGCGTCGAGCATCGCCGCCATCGGGTTGGCGGTGTTCGTGGTGATCGCACTGGCCGCCATCTTCGCGCCGTGGATCGCGCCGCAAAATCCCTATGACCTGGCGGTGCTGGACATCATGGACGGGCGGCTGGAGCCCGGCGCGGTCGGTGGCTCGGGCATGACCCATTGGCTGGGCACGGATGACCAGGGGCGCGACATGCTTTCGGGCATCATCTACGGCCTGCGCATCTCGTTGCTGGTGGGCGTCGGCTCGGCCTTCATCGCCTGCATGGTCGGCGCCTCGCTGGGGATGCTGGCGGCCTATGCCGGCGGGCGGACGGACAGCGTGATCATGCGTGTGGTCGATCTGCAGTTGTCATTTCCCACCATCCTCGCCGCGCTGATGATCCTGGCCTTCCTGGGCAAGGGCGTCATGAACGTGGTGATCGCGCTGGTGCTGGTGGAGTGGGCCTATTACGCCCGCACCGTGCGCGGCAGCGCGCTGGTCGAGCGGCGGCGGGAGTACATCGAGGCGGCGATCTGCCTCGCACTTCCCACCCGCCGCATCCTGTTCAACCATCTGCTGCCGAACTGCCTGCCGCCGCTGATCGTGGTCGGCACCATGCAGATCGCGCGTGCCATCGCGTTGGAGGCGACGCTGTCCTTCCTCGGCCTGGGCGTACCGATTACCGAACCGTCGCTCGGGCTGCTGATCGCCAATGGGTATGAGTACATGCTGAGCGGGAAATACTGGATCAGCTTCTATCCCGGCATCGCCCTGCTCATCACCATCGTCTCGATCAACCTGGTGGGCGACCAGCTGCGTGACGTGCTGAACCCGCGGCTCAAGAAGTGAACACGCTCGAGGTCCGCAACCTCTCCACCCATTTCTTCACCCGGGCCGGCGTTGTGAAGGCGGTCGAGGGCGTGTCGTTCTCGGTGGCGCCAGGCCGCGTGCTGGGCCTGGTCGGCGAATCGGGCTCCGGCAAGACCGTCACCGGCTTTTCCATCATCGGGCTGGTCGATCCGCCCGGCCGCATCGTGCAGGGCGAGATCCTGTTCCAGGGCCGCAACCTGGTCGGGATGGCTGAGCCCGAGTTGCGCCGGCTACGCGGCAACCGCATCGCGATGATCTTCCAGGACCCGATGATGACGCTCAACCCGGTCCTGCGCATCGATACGCAGATGATCGAGACGGTGCAGGCGCATCAGAAGGTGGACCGCGAAACGGCCAGGCAGCGCGCGCGCGACACGCTGGGCATGGTGGGCATCCCCAGCCCCGATGAGCGGCTGAAATCCTATCCGCACCAGTTCTCCGGCGGTATGCGGCAGCGTGTCGCCATCGCGATCGCCCTGCTGCACCGGCCCGACCTGATCGTGGCCGACGAGCCGACCACCGCGCTCGACGTCACCATCCAGGGCCAGATCCTGGCCGAGGTACAGAAGCTGGCCGCGACCACCGGCACCAGCATCATCTGGATCACGCATGACCTGTCGGTGGTGGCGGGTTTGGCCGATGAGATCGCCGTGATGTATGCCGGCCGCATCGTCGAACAAGGTCCGGTCGACGCGGTGCTGGACACGCCGCGCCATCCCTACACGCATGGTCTGATCGGCAGCGTGCCCAGCCGCAACCAGCGCGGCGTGCCGCTGCGGCAGATCCCCGGCACCACGCCCAGCCTGCTCTCGCT
>JACMRO010000428.1 GCA_014376425.1 Rubritepida sp. | reverse complement strand
GGGGTCACCTACGCATAGGGGCATTGGGTCCGGCATTGCCGCAGCTTGCGGGCGGAGACTTTGCCTAAGAGTCTTCCAGCCTTACCAGCATGATCGACCGGCGGGCCCCCTGCGAGGAGGCGAATGCCGGCCCCGGAGTCGTGTCCATTGGGCTCAGCGCGGGACCGGCCACCTGTACATGAGCGTGACGGGGCGCATGCGTCGCGCGTCCCTTCACCCGCTTCCCGCGCGGACCATCACCTTGCCGGCCGCAGAATCAGGCGGCCTCCAGTGCGATGCTGAACAGGTGGGGCTGGCCTGGGCATGGCCGGCCGATTACCGGTACCAGGTGCGGCTCAGTGCGCCTTCTTAAGAGCGCTGGCCTTGTGCGCGGCCGCGGCACCGGTCTTGTCGCTCCTGACGATGATCTGCGGGTTGTCCCTGGACGCGGCGACCTTGTGCGTCTTGATCTTCGTAGGCGTGGTCTGCTCCTTGACCACCACGCCCTCGATGGGGCCCTGGCGGGACGACCAGGTGACGTGATCGCCCGGTTTCGGCTTGGTTGGCATGATGGTCCCCTGGTTCTTCGGATGCGAGGCGAACGGACCGGCCAGGTAGCAGGTTGCGATGTCAGGTGGCGGCGCGGGGCCCGGGCCGGCGCGCCTGCGCCCACCTGTCAGCAATCAGGCCGATCAGGCACACGGTCGGGAAGAACACGACGAATGCGTAGCGGCTGTTCACATGCGTCAACACATAGGGCGCCAGCGGCAGCATCGTGTAGGCCAGCCAGAGAAAGCGGCGCGGCCCGCGCAGCAGCAATACGAGTGTGGCGCCGATCTTGGCCAGGCCGTAGAGCAGCAACCCTGCGGCCACCAGCGCCGTCGGCAGCAGCGGCTGCCACTCCCCCAGGGTATTGAAAGGCAGCAGGATCAGCACCCCGCGGGTGACGACAAGTTCGGCGAAGCGCCGGGGATGCTCGCTGATCCAGCCGACGGCCTGGTCTTGCATGCGCCGCATGAAGGCGACCTCGCCAAGCTCGGCCACCAGCCGGGCGGCATCGAGCGATTCATAGGGGTGGATCTGTCCGGCCATCGCAGGCGCGCCGGCCGCCTCGTCATTGTTGCCGACCGCCAGTTCGAGCCCGAAATTGGAGCGGGTGACAGTGAAGATGCCCAGCTCGCGGCTGTTCCGCACTCCCCAAGGCAGCAGGAAGGCAGCCAGGATCGCCACCCCAAGCAGCCCGGCGGCGGCGGCCCGGCGGGCCTGCCGCAGCGGCGGCATCACATAGGCGAGGCCGATCAGAAAACTGGGCAGCAGCGAGGGGGAAAACAGCCCGCCCAGCCCGGCCAGGGCTGCCGCCGCGGCCACCCGGCCGTAAAGTCGCCAGGCGTCGCCGCGCAGCACGACGAACAGGGAGCAGGTCAGCAGGAAGGCGGCGAAAGGCTGGTCCCATTGCCGGTAATACACCACAGAAGCTGGGAGATAAAACGGGAACAGGCTGGTGCATGCGACGATGACCCAGATGCCGACCCGCCCCAGTTGCAGGATTTCACCGATGCGCAGTGCCAGCCACGCCGAGCCCAGCCAGAGTGCCAGTGACACCAGGCTCAGCACCGTCCGGGCCAGCATTGTGTTGTCGCCAAACAGGTGGAACACGGCCGCCAGATAGGCGGTGTGCACCGGCGAGACATGGGCGGTGGGGCCGGTTGGCAGAGCGTATGGGTCGCCCAGGATGCCATTGTGCAGCAGGCTCAGGGCCGCCCGGCCGGTCTCACCCAGGCCGCTGTTGGACCCCGCATAGACGACGGCCAGCACGACGCCGAGCAGGGCCGGGACCAAAAGCAGCAGCCGGACGGGCAGCCACGCTGGTCGCATCAGGCGCCGTCTTCCTGCCCCGGGGCCTGGATGGCGAGGTAGAATAGCCGTTTCATCTCGCGCCGGCTGCGGGTCACGGTGTCGAGTACCAGGCCGCAGGTCAGCCCCAGAAATGCCAGCACGATCAGGCCGGTGGCCAGCAAAGCCGTCGGCAGCCGCGGCACCAGCCCGGTTTCGAGGTAGGTGAGGAGCAGTGGCGCACCCAGAAGCAGGGCGGTGAGGGCCATCAGGCCGGCAAGGCACGCAAAGAAGGGTAGCGGGCGCTCCTCCTTCACCAGCAGCAGGATGGTGGTCAGGATACGCCAGCCGTCCCGGTAGGTCCGCAGCTTGCTGACCGAGCCTTCGGGACGGTCCTTATAGGCGGTCGGGACCTCGGCAACGCGCATCCGCAGTTCGAGCGCATGGACCGTCAATTCGGTCTCGGTCTCGAAGCCGGCGGACAGTGCCGGGAAGCTCTTCACGAAACGGCGCGAGAAAATCCGGTAACCCGAAAGCATGTCGTCGATCCGCCGGCCGAAAATGGCCGCGACCATGCCGGTCAGCAGCCGGTTACCCATGCGATGGCCGGTGCGGTAGGCGGCGGCAATCTCGGTGACGCGGGCGCCGTTGACCATGTCCAGTGCATCGCGCCACAGGTGATCGACCATGGCCGGCGCGCTGGCCGCATCATAGGTGTCATCGCCATCGACCAGGACGTAGATGTCGGCTTCGATGTCGGCGAACATCCGGCGGACGACGTTGCCTTTCCCCTGGAAGGGCTCCAGCCTGACGATGGCGCCAGCAGCCTTGGCCTCCGCGGCAGTCCTGTCGGTCGAATTATTGTCATAGACATGGATCGCGGCGCCTGGCAGGGCGGCGCGGAAATCGCCGACCACCTTTGCGATCGCGGTTTCCTCATTGTGGCAAGGAATGAGAACTGCGATGCGGGGCCGGCCTGGGGTTCCGACATCCGGCGCGGCCGTGCGGGCTTCGATAATTTCGGCGAATCGCATGCCAGTTCCTTCTGTCACCCTGGCCCTGACTGCGCCCGGCGATTGTCTCAGCGCCGGTGGGCGGGCGGCTGTTCTGGTCCAAACTGCTGAGTCGCGCCTGGGTTCCAATGGTGCTGCCAGAGAGGATTGAACTCTCGACCTCTCCCTTACCAAGGGAGTGCTCTACCACTGAGCTACGGCAGCAGCGCGACAGGGCCTAGCCGCAGGCGGGCCGGCACGCAACCCCAAAGGCGCGCCGCTGCCTGCCATGGCGGCTATAATGGGGAATTGTGCCGTGCCACGTCACCTGTGCACCGCGCCTGATCGCCGGCGGGCTCCCGCCCCGCCCGCCCCCGTGAGGCGCACGCCAAGCCCATGGCGCCCGGCCTCGGCAACCTAGCGGGCTTACTTGCTATCAACCAAAAACGACGCGGGGAGTGGCTGGGGCGGGCGTTTTGCCATCCCACTCTCAAAATGCGCCGAGCCCCTTGCCAGAAGATGAAGGTCGGGCTCGAAAGGGGAGTGCCGCCGCCACCCCCCAACCCCGCGCGTGAAGCCCGCCTGGCCCAGGCGCTGCGGGCCAATCTGCGGCGGCGAAAGGCGCAGGCGCAAGCGCGTGACGCGACCGAAGCCCCGGTACCGGTTTCGCCGGGCGACGCTTCGCCGGAGGAGGCTATTGCGGCCAACCCCGCACCACCCCATCGCGGAAGAACACCCGGTACGGTGTAGTCCCTCGCGCGTCGCTCTGCAGCGACCGCCAGCGGCCGTTGGTGCACAGGATGCCGCCCTGGATCGCCACCGCGTCGAATTCCGCGCTGTTGCGCAACACCGTGCCGTCCGCCAGCGTCGCGGTGAAATCCGTGCGGCAGGCATTGCCCTCCACCCGCGGGTCGTAAGCGCCGATCATCACCCCGCCGCCGCCGGTGCTGCCGAACTCCCGCTGGTGCAGCGGCCAGCGGCCGTAATCCTCGGCCGCCACCGACGCCGGGTCGGCAGTCGCGGTGGCCAGCGCCACACCCACGGCGGAGCCGGTCAACACACCCGCCACAACACTCAAAGCCAGCCATCGATCGCGCATCGCCGCATCCCTTCCGGACATGCCTTTCTACGGGCGCCGGGCCGCGCCGGATGCAGCGCGATGGACGGGCCCGGACCGCTGGTCTAGACCCAGCCTCCCGATCGCCGGAGACCGTCCCCCGCCATGCCCATCATGCCCGACCACTGGATCCGTCGCATGGCGACCGATCAGGGCATGATCGAGCCCTTCGTGGAGAGCCAGAAGCGCGACGGCGTGATCAGCTTCGGCCTGTCCTCCTTTGGCTACGACGCCCGCGCGGCCGACGAGTTCAAGATCTTCACCAATGTCGACAATGCCGTGGTGGACCCCAAGGCGTTCTCCGAGACGGGGTTCGTGACGCGCCAGGGCCCGGTCTGCATCATCCCGCCCAACTCATTCGTGCTGACCCACACGATCGAATACTTCCGTATCCCGCGCGACATCCTGGTGATCTGCCTGGGCAAGTCCACCTATGCCCGCTGCGGCCTGATCGTCAACGTGACGCCGCTGGAGCCGGAATGGGAGGGCCAGGTGACCATCGAAATCAGCAACACGACGCCCCTGCCCGCGCGCGTTTACGCCAATGAGGGCATTTGCCAGTTCCTGTTCCTGCGCGGCGACAGCGCGCCCGAGGTCAGCTATGCCGACAGGCGCGGTAAATACATGGGGCAGCGCGGCGTCGCGCTGCCTAGGTTGTGACGTGAGCCTTCGCACCGCGCCCGGCAGGGACTGAACATGGACCGCATCCGCATCCGCGGCGGCAAGCCGCTCTCGGGCAACATTCCCATCTCCGGTGCCAAGAATGCCGTGCTGGCGCTGATGCCCGCGGCGCTGCTGGCGGCGGGCCCGCTGCGGCTGACCAACGTGCCCAACCTGGCCGATGTGGCGACCATGACCGCCCTGCTGCGCCATCTCGGCATGGAAGTTGCGCATGACACGGCGGCGCGCGCGGTCACCATCGCAGGCCCCGCCACGGTGCATGAGGCGCCCTACGACATCGTCCGGAAGATGCGCGCCTCGGTGCTGGTGCTGGGCCCGCTGGTGGCGCGGCATGGCATCGCCCGCGTCTCGCTGCCCGGCGGCTGCGCCATCGGCACCCGCCCGGTTGACCTCCACCTGAAGGGGCTGGAGGCGATGGGGGCCACCATCACTGTCGAGGCCGGCTACATCGAGGCCCGCGCACCCACCGGCGGGCTGCAGGGCGCCCGCATCATTTTCCCGGTCACCAGCGTGGGTGCGACCGAGAATCTGCTCCTGGCCGCCACCCTGGCCAATGGCGAGACCGAGCTGGTCAACGCCGCCCGCGAGCCGGAGATCGAGGATCTGGTGCTGTGCCTGATGCGGATGGGCGCGCGTATCGAGGGCATCGGCACCGACCGCCTGCGCATCCAGGGCGCCACCAGCCTGGCCGCCGCCAGCCACCCGGTGGTGATGGACCGCATCGAGGCCGGCACCTACGCCTGCGCCGCCGCCATCACCGGCGGCGAAGTGCTGCTGGAGGGTGCCCGGCTGGAACACCTGGGCGCCGTCGCACGCGTGCTGCGCGAGGCGGGCGTGGGCGTGAACGAGGAGCCTGCCGGGCTGCGCGTCACCCGGATGAACGGCCTGCACGGCGTCGATGTGGTCACCGAGCCCTTCCCCGGCTTCGCCACCGACATGCAGGCCCAGTTCATGGCGCTGATGTGCGTGGCGCAGGGTGCCAGCATGGTGACCGAGACGATCTTCGAGAACCGCTTCATGCACGTGCCCGAGCTGACGCGGATGGGCGCGCGAATCAACGTGCATGGCGCAAGCGCGATCGTGCGCGGTGTCCTGCGGCTGTCCGGCGCACCGGTGATGGCGACTGACCTGCGCGCATCCGTCAGCCTGGTGCTGGCCGGCCTGGCCGCCCAGGGCGAGACGGTGGTGAACCGCGTCTACCACCTCGACCGCGGCTATGAGCGGCTGGAGGAGAAGCTCGCCGCCGTGGGCGCCGATATCGAGCGGCTCGCCTGATGGACCAGGCCCTGCATGCGCCGGCGCTGATCGGCACGGTCGAACCGCTGGTGCTCGCCCTGCCCAAGGGGCGCATCCTGAAGGAGCTGGCCCCGGTCCTGGCCCGCGCCGGCCTGACGCCCTCGCCCGACTGCGCCGATGAGGACAGCCGCAGGCTGCGCTTCGAGACCGAGGATGGCACGGTCGATGTCATCCGCGTCCGCAGCTTCGACGTGGCTACCTTCGTGGCGCATGGCGCCGCACAGCTCGGCGTCTGCGGCGGCGATGTGCTGATGGAGTTCGACTATCAGGAGCTCTACGCGCCGCTGGACCTGGGCATCGGCGCCTGCCGCGTGTCGGTGGCGGCACCGGTGGATGCGCCGGCGCAGGACCCCAGCCGCTGGTCGCGCATCGCGGTGGCGACGAAATACCCCAACATCGCACGCCGCCACTACGCGGCGCGCGGTGTGCAGGCCGAGGTCGTGCACCTGAACGGCGCGATGGAGCTGGCGCCCTCGCTCGGCCTGGCACACGTGATCGTGGACCTGGTGGCGACCGGCGCCACCCTGCGCGCCAACGGGCTGCGCGAGACCGAGGTGACCGCCGAGGTCACGTCGCGCCTGATCGTCAACCGCACCGCGCTGAAGACCATGCCCGGGCGCATGGGCGCGATGCTGGCGCGCTTCCGGGCCGCCATCGCATGAAACGGCTGGCAACGACTCAGCCCGGCTTTGAGGCCGATTTCGCCGCGCTGCTGGACGAGGCGCGGCAAACCACGGCCAGCGTGACAGCCGCGGTGGCGGCGATCATCGCCGCGGTGCGCGCAGGCGGCGATACGGCGCTGGCCGAATACACCCAGCGCTTCGACGGCTGGTCCGGGACGCTGCGGGTGACCGCGGCGGAAATGGCCGAGGCGGAAGCTTCGGTCGCGCCCGACCTGCTGGCGGCGCTGGACCTGGCGGCGGCGCGGATCGAGGCGTCCCACCGGGCCCAGTTGCCGGCCGACCTGGTGCTGAACGACCCCGCGGGGCTGACGCTGGGGATGCGCTGGGGGGCGCTGGACGCGGCTGGGCTGTATGTGCCCGGCGGCAAGGCGGCCTATCCTTCATCAGTGCTGATGAACGCCATCCCTGCGCGGGTCGCGGGCGTGGCGCGGCTTTGCATGTGCGTGCCCTGCCCGGGCGGCGTGCTGAACCCGCTGGT
>JACMRO010000427.1 GCA_014376425.1 Rubritepida sp. | reverse complement strand
CTTCCATGGCCAGCCACATCGGCGACACCCAGGTCCGCAACCGCGGCACGTTGGGCGGTTCGGTCGCCAATAACGACCCGGCGGCGGACTACCCTTCCGCGGTGCTGGCGCTGGGTGCGACCATCCACACGTCAAAGCGCAAGATTGCGGCGGATGACTTTTTCCAGGGCATGTTCACTACGGCTCTGGAGGCTGACGAAATTCTCACGGCGATCGAGTTCCCGATCCCCGAGAAGGCCGGCTACGCCAAGATGCGTAACCCGGCGAGCCGCTACGTCATGGCAGGCGCGTTTGTGGCGAAAGGCCCGGCTGGCCTGCGCGTTGTCATCAACGGCGCCGGCCCGGGCGTGTTCCGGCAGACGGCGATGGAGACGGCGCTTGCGGCCAGCTGGTCTGCCGATGCGGTGGCGGGGGTGAAGCAAAGAGCTACCGATCTGAACAGCGACATCCATGGCAGCGCCGAGTATCGGGCGCATCTTGTCACGGTGATGGCGAAGCGGGCGGTGGTCGCGGCTGGCTGAGCTTCGTTCACCATCTCGGGCTTGGTCTTACACCAAGCTCACCGCCGCTACGGACCAATTGCGGTGGGCGGTCCGCGCGTTTTTCTCTCACGAACGGACTGTGGCCGTGACCTTGGCGGCCGCAGCGGAGGGAATGTTTCCTTCAAACCGGCGGTTCGATCTTGGAACTCAGCTGCTGAAAAGCCGGGGCATTACTGTGCCCGGGGATGACCCACCGGCTCCCAATTCATGGAGAAATTGGCTCAAGCATCTAAAAAACAGGACTGTCTGGTCATCGATGTGACTACAGCCCAGCTGCATCTCATGGCGAGCTTTAGTGTATTGCAGCAGCAAGGCTTAGGTGAGCCGTGGCCCGAAGACATGCAGCGGTTAATTGATTGGACCAGATGCAGTCAACCGGGTGACCTTCCGCCTTTTGAGCCACCCCCCTTTTTGCAGTCGCCTCAAGTCGAATGACAACGAGACAAGAGTGTAGAGGGCTGAGATGAATGATGAGAGGGGAGCCGTCGTCACCTGCTTTATCGCCAGAAAGCGTCACACTCAGTGGTGGCCGCGTGGGAGATGGCGCAGCCACCCAGCCCGTCACTTCGATGCGATGTAATGACCCATCTCGTCGTCATCGGCGCCGGCATCATAGGCGTCTGCGCGGCCCTGGAGGCCCAGACGCGCGGCTGGTCTGTCACCATCCTAGACCCTGGCCCGCCGGGCGGCGAACAGGCCGCCAGCTACGGCAATGGCTGCTGGCTCAACCCGCTCAGCGTCATTCCGCCAGCCTTGCCGGGCCTGTGGCGCAAGCTGCCCAGATTCATCGCCGATCCGCTGGGACCGCTCGCCATCCGGTGGCGCTACCTGCCGAAGGTGGCGCCCTGGCTGGCCCGCTACCTGGCGGCGGGATGGACCGAGGCCCGGGTGCTGCGGACCGCGCGCGCCTTGCGCCCGCTGCTGGCGGACGCGCCGGCGCATCACCTCGCCTGGGCGCGCGAGGCCGGTGTCGAACACCTGATCCAACGCACCGGCCTGCTGTACGTTTGGGCGGACCGCGCCGGCTTCGAGGCCGAGGCGCTGGCCTGGCGGGTCCGCGCCGCTGTGGGCTGCACCTGGCGCGAGCTGGATGAGGATGCGCTGCGCCAGCAGGAGCCAGCGTTGGACCGCCGTTATCGCTTCGGCGTCTTCACCGATGAGGGCGCCAGTTGCACTGACCCGGGCGCTTATGTGGCGGCCCTGGCGGCGCTGGCCCAGGCGCGCGGCGCCCGCATCTTGCGCACCGCCGCCACCGGTTTCCGCATTGAGTCCGGCCGGTTGCGGGGGGTGACCACGGGCGAAGGCGAGGTTGCCGCGGACCTTGCGCTCATCGCCGCCGGCGCCCGCTCCAAGCCACTCGCCGCCGCCGTGGGCGACCGCCTGCCGCTGGAAAGCGAACGCGGCTACCACGCCGAGATCATCGCGCCCGAGGTGGCCACCCGCACGCCGCTGATGCCTTTCGACGGCAAGATGAGCGTAATTCGCACCGCAGGTGGCCTGCGTGTCGCCGGCCAGGTGGAGATCGCCGGGATCGACGCCGCGCCCGACTGGCGCCGGGCCGACATCCTGCGCGACCATCTGCGGCGCACCGTGCCCGGGCTGCCCGCTGACCTGCCGCCGGATCGGATCAGGGTCTGGCTCGGCCACCGTCCATCCATGCCGGACGGCATGCCGGTGCTCGGCCTGGCTCGCCGCAGCGCTGACATCGCACACGGCTTCGGGCACGGCCATGTCGGCCTCGTGGGGGGGCCGAAGAGCGCCGCGCTCGTCATTGCGTTACTGGCAGGCGAGCGCCCTGACGAGGCCGCGCCTTTCTCCCCAAGGCGGTTTTTTAATCCTCGCTTTCACCCGACCCGGGTGACATAGTACTTAAGCAGCCCTGCATTTCGCTGGGCCATGTCATTAAATTTGGATTGTGCACAAACGTGTCTGACAATATGCCGGAAGGCGGGCTGATTGAAGCCAAGGTTAAGTGGTACAATGGCCGCAAGGGCTTCGGCTTTGTGCTGGGACCAGACGAGCAGGACGTGTTTTTCCACGCCTCCGCACTCACCGATGCGGGCATCGAACAGCCCGACACCGACGATATTCTGGTCTGCGAAATAGGCTCCGACCGTACCGGCCGACGTTTGGTGACGCGGATTACTGAGTTGAAGCGCGGCCCCGGCGGCGGCGCCCCGCGCGGTTTCGGCGCACCGGGCGGCGCGCCAGGCGGCTTTGGCGATCGGCCGCCTCGCGGTAATTTCGGCGACCGTCCGCCGCGGCGTGACTTTGGCGGCCCGCCCGGCGGCGGCAATTTCGGTGGTGGTGGCGGCTTCGGTGCCCCCGGTGGTGATCGGGGCGGCTTTGGCGCACCCGGCGGCGATCGGGGCGGCTTTGGCGCGCCGCGCGGTAATTTTGGCGACCGTCCGCCCCGGCGTGACTTCGGCGCCCCTGGTGGCTTCGGCGCACCGGGTGGTGGTTACGGCGCACCGGGTGGCTACGGCGGCGGGGGAGGCGGCTTCGGGGATCGTGCGCCGCCCCGGCGCGACTTTGGTGGCGGCGGCAT
>JACMRO010000426.1 GCA_014376425.1 Rubritepida sp. | reverse complement strand
CTGCGGCACCAGCGGCGGCGGCGGCCGCGCGCCCCCGGCCAGCAGCAGCAACAGCAGCAAGCACCGCCTCATCGGGTGACCAGGACGCCCAGCAAGCCCACGGGCAGAGCGTATAAGTTGGAGGGGTTGTAGCGCCGTATGGCGTGGAAGTTGGGCAGTGCGATGAAGGCTTGCTGGCCCCGCTCCTGATTGGCGGGGATGATGATGGCGCCCGGCCCCTGGCCTAACGCAGCCCCATCGGCGCGCCGCACACCCATCCGCGCCCACTGGTCCAGGCTGGGCCATTCAGCCGCCGGGCGGGGCCGAGAGGGTTCCGCGAACCCGGTGTCGAAGCCCTGCGGCAGCACCACCTCGAAGCCCCAGGACTCGCCCTCGCGCCAGCCGCTCCGAGCAAGGTAGTTGCCGATGCTGCCCAGCGCATCCGAACGGTTGTCCCAAATGTCGCGCCGGCCGTCGCCGTCGAAATCGATCGCCAGCCGCTCGAAGCTGGTCGGCATGAACTGCGGCTGGCCCATGGCGCCGGCATGGCTGCCGCGCATCCGTTCCGGCGCGATGTGGCCGGCTTCGAGGATGCGCAGCGCGGCCAGCAACTCAGCCCGGAAGAAGGCGGCGCGGCGGCCCTCCCAAGCCAGCGTCGCCAGCGCCTCGATCACGTTGAAACTGCCGGTGAAGCCGCCGTAATTGGTCTCCAGGCCCCAGATGCCCATGATGGTGCGTTGGGAGACGCGGGTACGCGCCTGCACCTGGCCCAGCAATGCGCGGTTGTCGGCGAAGGCGCGGCGGCCGGCATCGATCCGGGTCTGGCTCAGCCGGCCGTCGCGATAAGCCTCCCAGCTTTGGGTGAATTCGGCCTGCCGACGGTCGAGCTCCAGCACCCGGTCGTTCGGGCGGATGCCGGCAAGGGCGCGGTTGAGCGTGCCGGCCGACACACCGCTGGCCTGCGCCTCACGCCGCACCGTGGAAAGGAATGCGTCGAAGCTGCCGGAGCCCTGCGCCTGGGCCGCGAGCCCCAGCAGCAGCATCGGTGCAATTCGGCGCTGGAACATCATAGCAGGGCAGTGCCACAGAGCGTGGTCGCAGGGCAACAGCGGCGGTTTGACCAGGGCCCGCCAAAGGTGGTGAATGCCAGCAACAGGCAGGAAACTGGAACATGACCGAAGTCACCCGCATCTTCGCCGAGTATTGCGCCACCATCCGATGGGACGGGCTGCCCGGGACCGTGCAGACCCGCACGCGCTTTCTGCTTCTGGACCTGCTGGGCAACATCCTGCGCGGCCGTCACGATGCCGAGAGCAGCCTGCCCCTGATGGCCGCGGCGCGCGCGATGGGCCACGGCGCGGGCCATCACGCGGTGTTCGGTGAGCATAGCCGCTGGAGCCCGAGCGGCGCCGCACTGCTGAACGGCACCTTCGCCCATTCGCTGGATTTTGACGACACCCATGCCGCCGCCACGCTGCATCCCGGCGCGCCGACCATACCCGCAGCCATCGCCGCCGCCGAACTGGTCGGCGCGCGCGGCGAAGATGTGCTGGCCGCGATCGTCGCCGGCTATGAGGTCACCAACCGGCTGTCGCTGGCACTGCCGGGCGGTGACCACTACGATCGCGGCTTCCATCCCACTGCTACCTGCGGCGCCTTCGGGGCGGCTGCGGCGGCCGGCCGGGTGCTGGGGCTGAATGCGGCGCAGATGGCCGATGCGCTGGGCATAGCACTCAGCCAATGCGCCGGTTCGCTGGCCTTCCTGCACAATGGCGCCTGGACCAAGCGCTTCCAGGTCGGCTGGGCGGCGCTGGACGGGCTTTCCGCGGCACTGCTGGCGCGCGAGGGCTTTCGCGGGCCGTCGGAGGCCATTGAGGGACGCAACGGCTTCCTGCGCGCCTACGCGCCGAACCCCGACCCCGCGCGCGCGGTGCGCGATCTGGGCCATGAGTTCGAGCTGATGCAGACGGCGGTGAAGCCCTACCCCAGCTGCCGCTACGGCCACGCCGCGGTGGATGCGGCGCTGGAACTGCGCGCCAGGCACGGCCTCAAGCCTGACGAGATCGAGCACGTCACCATGGGCCTGCCCGCCCGCGGCATGATCCTGATCGGTGACCCGGTGGCCTACAAGCAGAACCCGCAGAACGTCGTGGACGGACAGTTCAGCGGCCCCTTCGTGGTCGCCAATGCGCTCGCCTACGGCCATTTCGGCTGGGACAGCTACGGCCTGATGCAGGACCCCGTGCTGCGCGCCCTGATGCCCAGGATCTTCCCGCAGCAGGATCCGGAGGTCGAAGCCCACTTCCCGCAGAACATGGCCGCCATACTGAGGATACGCGCCCGCGGCGGCCAGGTCTGCGAAAGCATGATCATCGTTCCCAAGGGCGAGCCGGGCAACTTCCTGACGGAGGCCGAATTGCGCGCCAAGTT
>JACMRO010000425.1 GCA_014376425.1 Rubritepida sp. | reverse complement strand
GGGTGCCGGGCTGTTCCTGTATTCGCGCAGCCTGTTCGGTTGGTCCGACCTCGGCGCCAACCGGGCGCGGGTGGATCGGTGGCTGGCGGCGTTGGCCAGCGCGGCTTGGCCCCCGCCGCACTCAGCGGTGGTGGCGCAGGTGGCCTGCACGTTCGTGCGCACCCATGCGCTGGGCGCCTGGCGG
Source organism: Rubritepida sp. (assembly GCA_014376425.1). Taxonomy (GTDB): domain Bacteria; phylum Pseudomonadota; class Alphaproteobacteria; order Acetobacterales; family Acetobacteraceae; genus Rhodovarius. The sequence continues at coordinate 4,108 of JACMRO010000425.1, read as the reverse complement.
CTCCAGTCGCAATGGGTCGAGCGATCGGCGTTGCTGAACTATCCGGACATCATCGTGGCCGAGGCGGTGCCCGGGCCGCAGGGTGGTGCCGGCCTGTTCCTGTATTCGCGCAGCCTGTTCGGCTGGTCCGACCTTGGCGTCAACCGAGCGCGGGTGGATCGCTGGCTGGCGGCGTTGGCCAGCGCGGCGTGACCCCGACCGCAGTCGCCGGCGGTGACGACACCGATGACGCGAACCACCGCAGCCGGAGGCCGCTGCGCGATGCCTGGCGGCTCGCAGCCCCATACTGGCGCAGCGAGGAGCGGGGCCGGGCCTGGCTACTGCTGCTGTCGGTCATCGGGCTGAACCTGGGGCTGGTCGCGCTGAACGTGCTGTTGTCCTACTGGAACCGCGAATTCTTCAACGCCCTGCAGGCGCGCGACGCCGATGCCTTCTGGCAGCTAATGGTGACCTGGCGGCAGACTGAAAGCGGCCCGATGCCTGGCTTCATCTCCATCGCCGCGGTCTGGATCCTGGTGGCGGTGTACCAGCTCTATCTGCGCCAGGCGCTGCAGATCCGCTGGCGTGCATGGGTCACGCAGCGCCAGCTCGCCGCCTGGCTGGCCGGGCGGGCCTATTACCGCGTCGCGCTGGCGGGTGGGACCGACAATCCGGACCAGCGCATCGCCGACGACATCCGCCTGTTCGTGGACGATACGCTGACACTGGGGCTGGGGCTGATGCGTTCGGTGGTGACGCTGTTCAGCTTCGTTATCGTGCTGTGGTCGCTGTCGGGGCCACTCGAGGTCTGGGGGGTGTCCATTCCCGGCTACATGGTGTGGGTGGCGCTGGCCTATGCGGTGCTGGGCACCTGGATCGCGCATGCGATCGGCCGCCGCCTGGTCGGGCTGAATTTCGCCCAGCAGCGGGCCGAGGCGGATTTTCGCTTCTCGCTGATGCGACTGCGGGAAAATGCCGAGGGCGTGGCACTGCATGGTGGCGAGGTCGAGGAGCGGGCCAGCCTGCTGGCGCGCTTCGGCGTGTTGATGGGCAATTGGTGGCAGATCATGGTCGCCACCAAACAGCTGACCTTCTTCACCTCAGGCTACAACCAGGCGGCGGTGGTGTTTCCCTTCATCGTGGCTTCACCCGGCTTTTTCGCCGGCCGGACCCAGCTGGGTGAGCTGACGCAGACCGCCGGCGCATTCTCGGAAGTGCAACAGGCGTTGTCCTGGGTCGTCGACAACTACCGGGGCCTGACCGAATGGCGGGCGACGGTGGAGCGACTGACCGGCTTCGCCGATGCGCTGGAGCGGGCGCGCTGGAACGCGACGCTGGGCGCGCAGGTGGCCCGTGGCGCGGGACCGGGGCTGGCGCTGCGCGACGTGACACTGGCCCTGCCCGATGGCCGGCTCCTGCTGGAGCATGGCACGCTGGACGTGGCGCCGGCCGAGCGCTTGCTGATCACCGGCGCCTCGGGCAGCGGCAAGTCGACGCTGTTCCGCTGCATCGCCGGCATCTGGCCCTACGGTTCGGGAGTGGTGGAGCTGCCGGCGGGGGCCCGCCCGCTCTTCCTGCCGCAGCGGCCCTACCTGCCGCTGGGCACCCTGCGGCATGCGATCTGCTACCCCGGCGCGGCAGCAGACTATCCGGATACGGAGGTGCGCGCGGTGCTGGACGATGTCGGCCTTGGCGCGCTGGCACCGCGGCTGGACGACATCGACGCTTGGGGCCAGCGGCTGTCGGGCGGTGAGCAGCAGCGGGTGGCGGTGGCGCGCGCGCTGTTGCTCAGGCCCGACTGGCTATTCCTGGACGAGGCGACGGCGAGCCTGGACCCAGCCAGCGAGGCGCGGCTGTATGCGCTGCTGGTGGAACGGCTGTCCGGCACGGCAATCATCAGCATCGCGCATCGCGAGGCGGTGGCGCGCTTCCATACCCGACACCTGGTGCTGCGCGAAAAGGCGCTGGAACACGTGACGCCGCCGCTGCTGTCTCGGACATCGACAGACCAGGGCGGAGATGGTGATCCGCAACCTGCGTGAGGCCGTCTGGCCGCGGCTGATTCAACAAGTGGCGCTGGCGGGACACCGCCGGGAGGAAGAAGCCCGCCGCATCCTCCCCCGGCCAGGCGGAATGCCTTGTCGCCGGCATCGCCCTACCGAACGACGCCACTCATAACACCCGTCACTTTGCCCGCGTGAAAATGGTGCGTCTGGTCGGTCCGTGGGCCGCCGCGCCGGTCACATCGTGGCGCCAAGCACCCACGGCGCGAACTCCGCATCGCCGAACCCCAGCGCCTCGCTCTTGGTGGGCGTGCCGCTGGCCGTCGCCAGCATGTGGCGAAAGATGCGCTCGCCGCATTCCGTTACCGTCTCGGTGCCCTCCAGCACGGTGCCGCAGTTGATGTCCATATCCTCCTCCATGTGGCGGAACATGGCCGAGTTGGTGGCGGGCTTGAGCGACGGTGCCGGTTTGCAGCCGAAGACGCTGCCACGCCCGGTGGTGAAGCACATCAGGTTGGCGCCGCCCGCGACCTGGCCGGTCGCACCCACCGGGTCGTAGCCCGGCGTGTCCATGAAGACGAAGCCGCGCGCGGTGACGGGCTCGGCATAGCCGACCACATCCACCAGGTTGGTAGTGCCCGCCTTGGCCATGGCGCCCAGCGACTTCTCCAGGATGGTGGTCAGCCCGCCCGCCTTGTTGCCCGGGCTGGGGTTGGCGTTCATCTCGGCGCCCTCGCGCGCCGTGTAATCCTCCCACCACTTCATCACCGCCACCAGCTTCTCGCCCACCGGGCGCGACACCGCGCGCCGCGTCAGCAGGTGTTCGGCGCCATAGGTCTCCGGGCTTTCGGACAGGATGACGGTGCCGCCCTGCGCCACCACCAGGTCGGACGCGGCCCCCAGCGCGGTGTTGGCGGAGATGCCCGAATAGCCGTCCGATCCGCCGCATTGCAGTGCCACGCACAGCTCGCCCGCCGGCACCGCCACGCGGGCCACGCTGTTGGCTTCGGCCAGCACCTCGCGCACGAAGCCGATGCCCGCCTGCACCGTCTTCCGCGTGCCGCCCGCCTCCTGGATCGTCAGCGTCCGCAGCCGGCCGGCCAGGCGCTGCTCCTGCAGCAGCCCGCCCAGCTGGTTGACCTCGCAGCCCAGACCGATGGCGATCACGTGGGAAAAATTCGGGTGCCTGGCGAAGCCCGCCAGCACCCGGCGCAACACCCGCAGCGGCTCGCCCTCCGTCATGCCGCAACCGGTCTTGTGGGTCAGCGCCACCACCCCATCCACGGCGGAGAAATCGGCCAGCGGGTCCGGCCCGTCCACGAATGGGTTCTTCGTGAAGCTGCGCGCGATCAGTTCGGCGACATGCGCGGCGCAGTTCACGCTGGTGATGATGCCGATATAGTTGCGCGTGGCAGCACGCCCGTCGGCCCGGCGGATCCCCATAAAATGCTCGGGCACCGTCGCCCGCGCGGTGTCGCGCGCATCGGCCCCCCAGGCGTAGTCGCGGGCGAACTCGCCCATGCCCATGTTGTGCGTGTGCACCCATTCGCCCGGCGCGATTGCGCTCGTCGCGAAGCCGATGATCTGGCCGTAGCGCCGCACCGCGTCGCCCGGCGCATGCCCCAGCACCGCCACCTTGTGCCCGGCCGGTATGCGGGCGCGGGCGATGACATTGGGCGCGACCGGCGTGCCCGGAGGCAGGGCGGCGCGCGCGATGACGACGCCATCGGCCTCATGCAGGCGGATGACCGGCGGTGGTGTGCCCATCAGATTGGTATCCATTGCATCCTCGGAATTTTAGGCACGCTAGACCGGGTGGCGCGAAGCGGGAACAGGTGCCCGCTTGCAGTGCCGCTTGCCCGGGCGACACTTGTCTTGCACGATCGGTGCCGGAGGCCCGCCACCCATGCCCATGCCTATGCGTCGCCAGGCCCTGGCGCTTGCCGCATTTCCCCTTCCTGCCCTGGCGCAGCTTTCGGGCCGGCGGCCGTTGCGCATCATCGTGCCCTTCCCGCCCGGTGGCGCGGTGGACAGCCTGGGCCGCATCCTGGCCGAGCGGCTGGCGCCAGTGCTGGGGCAGCCCGTCATCGTCGAGAACCGCGCCGGCGGCGGCGGCATCGTGGGCG
>JACMRO010000424.1 GCA_014376425.1 Rubritepida sp. | reverse complement strand
GGTCGGCAACGAGGGTGTCATTACCGTCGAGGAAGCCAAGTCCATCCAGACCGAACTCGACGTCGTCGAGGGCATGCAGTTCGACCGTGGTTATGTCTCCCCGTACTTCATCACCAACGCCGAGAAGATGGTGGCGGAGATGGAGAACCCATACATCCTGATCTTCGAGAAGAAGCTCAGCCAGTTGCAGCCGATGCTGCCGCTGCTCGAGGCCGTTGTGCAGTCGAGCCGCCCGCTGGTGATCATTGCCGAGGACGTCGAAGGCGAGGCGCTCGCGACCCTGGTCGTGAACAAGCTGCGCGGTGGCCTGAAGATTGCCGCCGTCAAGGCGCCGGGCTTCGGTGACCGCCGGAAGGCCATGCTGGAAGATATCGCGATCCTGACCGGTGGCCAGCTCATCAGCGAAGATCTCGGCATCAAGCTCGAGACGGTGACCCTCGCCATGCTGGGCAAGGCCAAGAACATCCGGATTGAGAAGGAAAACACCACCATCATCGATGGTGCTGGTGAGAAGTCCGAGATCCAGGGCCGTTGCGAGCAGATCAAGGCGCAGATCGAGGAGACCACCTCGGACTACGACCGCGAGAAGCTGCAGGAGCGCCTGGCGAAGCTCGCCGGTGGCGTGGCCGTCATCCGCGTCGGTGGCAGCACCGAAGTGGAAGTGAAGGAGCGCAAGGATCGCGTGGACGACGCGCTGCATGCAACGCGCGCCGCCGTTCAGGAAGGCATTGTTCCCGGTGGTGGCACCGCGCTGCTGCGGGCCAGCACAAACCTGCATACGCTGAAGGGCATCAACAGCGACGAGCAGGTCGGCATCGAGATCGTTCGCCGCGCCATCCAGGCGCCGGCGAAGCAGATCGCCGAGAACGCCGGCAAGGACGGCGCCGTGATCGCCGGTGAAGTCCTGCGCAGCGACGTGTGGGAATACGGCTACGACGCGCAGCTCGACGAATACAAGAACCTGGTCGACGCCGGCATCATCGACCCGACCAAGGTTGTGCGCACGGCGCTGCAGGATGCGGCTTCGGTCGCCTCGCTGCTGATCACCACCGAGGCGATGGTGGCCGAGCGGCCGTCGAAGTCCTCTGGCGGTGGCCAGGGCGGCGGCGGCGGCGGCGGCATGGGCGGCATGGGCGATATGGACTTCTAAGTCCTGGCGACCACGTGACGAAAAGGGGGGCGGTCCATCCGGGCCGCCCCTTTTTCGTCTGGCCAGCCTGGCTGCCGCCAAGCGAAACCGATGCCACATCAAGACGTTTGAGCACTGCCTGTCGGCATATTCCCGTGCCTGAGCGCCGTCTTTGTTTGACATGCCCACCCCAATCTGCGCGGAGTAACCGCCGCGTGACGACAAAAAAGGATAACGTGAATGCCCGTCGGGACAGTTAAGTGGTTCAATGCGACCAAGGGGTTTGGGTTCATTACCCCGCCCAGTGGTGGCAAGGACGTCTTTGTGCACATCACTGCCGTGCAGAAGGCCGGGCTCCAGGGCCTGCAGGAGAACCAGAAGATTGAATACGAAGTCGCAATGGAGCGCGGTAAGGAAGCGGCGATCAACCTCAAGCCCATCTAGGCGGCCAGCTGATTTGACCGATTGAGTGACTGGAGGGCGGCGCTCGGCGCGCCGCCTTGCCAGAGCGGGTTGGCGGGAGAGTTTAGCGCAGGAACCCCCAATTGGACGCTACAAGGGCCCGAATAAGCCGCGCCATGTCAGCGCGCAGCCGCGTCATTCCAATGTGTGGTTCGATACGGGCCTCATCCATGTAGAGCGGCCGCGCCACTTCCAGCTGCAGCACATGCACCCCTTCCCGTGGGCGCCCGTAATGTCGGGTGATGTAGCCCCCGGCATACGGGTCATTCCGCTGTACACGGTACCCGAAATCACCCAGAAACGACTCGACGAGGCGGGACGCTCGCGGCGCGCAGGTTGTGCCATGTGCATCGCCCAGAACCATGTCGGGCGGCGTGCCCTGCTGGGAGGGGTGCGTCGGCATTGAATGACAGTCGATTAGCAGGCAATGCCCGAATTGATCGCGAGTCTCAGCAATGAGCGCGGAAAGAGCGGCGTGATAGGGCTGCCAGCAATGGCGAATCCGTTGCTCGGCCTCTGCGAACGGCAGCTTCCGGTGATAGATTCGCTCCCCGTTCGCCACCACCCGCGCGATGGTGCCCAGCCCAGCGCCAACGCGCGGACTGGCGATGTTGACCCAATCCGGCAGCGGCGAATCGAACATATCCGGGTCCAGCTCCCAGGGTTCGCGATTGGCGTCGCAGTAAGCGCGCGGAAATTCCGCAGCAAGCAATGGGGCGCCTAAATCCGGGGCGTCACCAAACAGCGCATCGACAAAGCCATCCTCGGAGCGCCGCAGGGCCAGCGGGTCGAGTCTGGCTGAGGCGATGAACGCAGCCGGGTAATCACGCCCCGAATGCGGCGATGCGAAAATCACCGGGCTCAGCACACGGGCTGGCCGGGCCAGGCGGAACGCCGCTGGTTCGCTGGGTGAGATGAGGCCGTCCAAAGTGGCTGGGTGAATGTCCATGGTCAGTAGAGGATATTCCCATAGGCGATGCCTCATGTCACGCGGGCTTGTGCGCTAACGCGCGGCACGCTAGACATGCTTTACGGCCCGGGCGCGTAGCTCAGCGGTAGAGCATCGCCTTGACATGGCGGGGGCCACAGGTTCGATCCCTGTCGCGCCCATTTTTCTTAACCGATAAACAAACAGTTTGCCTACTGCGGATCATGGATCAGGGTTTTTCTGTCTTTGCTTGCAACCGTGCGGTGTGGCGTAACCTCACTGCCGAGCATCGCGCCCATTAAAACCCGAACGCGGGAAAATGCCTTGGTAGACGGCCCCTTAGGATATCGGAAAAATGGCGCGCCCGGGAAGACTCGAACTCCCAACCCCCAGATCCGTAGTCTGGTGCTCTATCCATTGAGCTACGGGCGCGCAACCGTCGAAACGGTGAGATGGCGGGATAGCCGCCCCAGCCCCCCCTTGCAACCCTCAGGCGGCGAGTTTTTCCAGCTCGCGCAGTACCGCCTCACCCATCACCGCGGTGCCCACGCGGGCGCGGCCGGGTTGCATGATGTCGGCCGTCCGCAGGCCCGATGCCAGCACCCGCTCAATCGCTGTCTCGATAAGTTTCGCATCCTCTTCCATCCCGAAGGAGTGCCGCAGCAGCATGGCGAAGCTGAGAATCTGGGCGCAGGGATTGGCGATACCGCGGCCGGCAATGTCGGGCGCGGAGCCGTGTATCGGTTCATACAGCGCGTGCCGCTTACCGCCCGGCTGCAGCCCGCCCAGCGTCGCGGAAGGGAGCATCCCCAGCGATCCCGTCAGGGCCGCCGCCAGGTCACTCAGCAGGTCGCCAAACAGGTTGCTGCCCAGGATGACGTCGAACTGCCGGGGCCGGCTGGCGAGCTGCATGGCGCAATTATCGGCATACATGTTTTCCAGTTCGACATCGGCGTAGTCGGCGGCGTGCACCTCGCCCACCACGGTACGCCACAGGCGGCCCGACTGCATGACGTTGGCCTTATCGACGCTGGTCACCTTGTTGCGGCGTTTGCGTGCCAGGTCGAAGGCGACGCGCGCCACGCGGGCGATCTCGTCCTCAGAATAGACCTCGGTATCGACGCCGACCCGGCGGCCCTGGGCATTGGGCGAAATGCCTCGCGGTTCGCCGAAATAAATACCGCCGGTGCTCTCGCGCACGATCATGATGTCCAGGCCACGCACCAGTTCGGCACGCAGGGCCGGCGCCTCGGCCAGCGGTTCGAGCACGATCGCGGGGCGCAGGTTGGCGAACAGGCCAAGATCCTTGCGCAGCCGGAGAATGCCCAGCTCAGGCCGCTGGTCGAATGGCAACTTGTCCCATTTCGGGCCGCCCACGCTGCCGAACAGAACGGCATCCGCCCGGCGCGCCGCAGCTACCGTGGCATCGGGGCACGGGCTGCCGGTGCTATCGATCGCCGCGCCGCCCACCAGCCCTTCGGTCAGGTCGAAGCTAATCGCGCGGCGCACCGCCATCCAGTCCATGACCCGCCTGACCTCGCCCATCACCTCGGGGCCGATGCCGTCGCCCGGCAGGACCAGGAGCTTCTTGTTGGCGGGCATGGCGGCCTCCTTCAGGCGAACAGCCAGGGCGCCTCGGCACGCCGCCTGCTCTCGTAATCGTCAATCGCTGATCCGTGCTGGAGGGTCTGCCCGATGTCGTCAAGACCGTTGAGAAGGCAGTGTTTCCGGAACGCGTCCACTTCGAAGGGGATTTCCTCGCCCGAGGGCCGCACCACCATCTGACGCTCCAGGTCGATGGTCAGCCGTGCGTTGCCGCCCAATTTCGCGTCCTCCATTAAGGCCTCGCAAACCGCGCGCGGCAGGCGGATGGGAAGGATGCCGTTCTTGGTGGCGTTGTTGTGGAAGATGTCGGCGAAATCGGGTGCGATGACGCAGCGAATGCCGAAATCCAGCAACGCCCAGGGAGCGTGCTCGCGTGAACTGCCACAGCCGAAATTCTCGAAGGCGATGAGGATTTCCGCATTCCGGTAGGGCGGCTGGTTCAGCACGAAATCCGGATTCTCCGAACCATCCTCGCGGAAGCGCATGGAGTGGAACAGGTGCTTGCCCAGGCCGGTGCGGGCGATGGTTTTGAGGAAGCGGGCGGCAATGATCTTGTCGGTATCGACATTCGCCATTGGCAGGGGAGCGGCGATGCCAGTGAGGGTGGTGAAAGCCTTCATGCGTATCTCCAGAGGCGGCGCATGCAGGCCGGGCGGCGCTCACGCGACAGGGACAGAAAGAGGTGATGCGCGTGCGCATCGGGCAGCCGTAAGCGGCTGATGTCGAGCGCGCTGGCCCAGCCGGCGGTGAAGTCGGGCGCATGGTCGAACGTGAATTGCTCGACCGCCTCGGCCTGACCGCGATCGGCTCTGCAATAGAGCGGCATCATCCTTGGCCCCCCTGGCGCCTGCCAGGCATCGAAGCGCCTGTCCGGCAAACCCCAGGTCGCGATCTGCGCCCGCCGGAATATGCCGGGCCGCGGCAGCCGCGCCAGGGTGCGCCCAATGCTCCGGCAGGCGGCATCCACCGGGCCGTGGCGGCAGCCCGAAATGCCGGCGCCGCGCGGCTCACAGGGGTGCGAATTCGCGGACATCGGCAAGCGTGCCCGCGATGGCCCCCGCCGCCGCCATCGCGGGCGAGAGCAGATGCGTGCGCCCGCCCGGCCCTTGCCGCCCCTCGAAATTGCGGTTCGACGTGCTGGCCGAGCGCTGGCCGGGCTTGAGCTTGTCCGGGTTCATGCCCAGGCACATGGAGCAGCCGGCCTCACGCCACTCGAAGCCTGCATCCAGCAGCACCTGGTCCAGCCCTTCGGCCTCGGCCTGCTTCTTCACCAGGCCCGAGCCGGGGACGACCAGCGCGCGGACGTGCGGTGCCACGTGCCGGCCCCGGGCGATGGCGGCGGCGGCACGGATGTCCTCAATGCGGGAGTTCGTGCAGCTGCCGATGAAGACCACGTCCACCTTCAGGTCGGTCAGCTTCTGGCCGGGAATGAGCCCCATGTATTCGACCATTCGCTCCAGCTGCGCGCGCCGCGTCTCATCAGGTGCATCCGCCGGGTCGGGGATGGTGCCGGTGATAGGCAGCACATCCTCCGGCGAGGTGCCCCAGGTGACGCGCGGCGTGATCTCCTCCGCCCGCAGCGTCACTTCCCTGTCGAAATGCGCGCCCGGATCGCTGGGCAGGCTGCGCCACCACTCGGTCGCGCGCACCCACGCTTCGCCGACGGGCGCATGGGGCCGGCCCTCGACATAGGCGATGGTCACCTCGTCCGGCGCCACCATGCCGGCCCGGGCGCCCGCTTCGATGCTCATGTTGCACAGCGTCATCCGCCCGGCCATGTCGAGCGCGCGGATCGCCTCGCCGGCATATTCGATGACATGGCCGGTGCCGCCGGCGGTGCCGATATGGCCGATGATGGCGAGTGCGATGTCCTTGGCCGAACAGCCCGCCGGCAGGGTGCCGTCCACCGTCACGCGCATGTTCTTCGCCGGCTTCTGCAGCACCGTCTGGGTGGCCAGCACGTGCTCGACCTCGGACGTGCCGATGCCGAAAGCCAGCGCGCCCATCGCGCCATGGGTGGAGGTATGGCTGGCGCCGCACACGTTCGTCATGCCGCGCAGTGAAAGCCCCAGCTCCGGCCCGATGACATGAACGATGCCCTGCCGCTCATCCAGCAGGGGGATGTAGGGCACGCCGAATTCGGCGACGTTCGCCTCCAGCGTCTCGACCTGCAAGCGGCTTTCGGGGTCCTCGATGCCGGTGCGGCGCGACGCGTCGGTGGCGATGTTGTGATCCACCACCGCGATGGTGCCGTGCAGCGAGCGAACTTTGCGGCCCGCGGTGCGCAGCCCCTCGAACGCCTGTGGGCTGGTCACCTCATGCACCAGGTGGCGGTCGATGTAGAGCAGGACGGTGCCGCCCTCGAGCCGCTCCACCACATGGGCGTCCCAGATCTTGTCGAACAGCGTGCGTGGCTTGTCGGCCATATGTCGTTTCCCCGGGGCAGCCCCCGAACGGCGGCCGGGGGCACGATACAAAAAGGGGCCGCCGAAGCGACCCC
>JACMRO010000036.1 GCA_014376425.1 Rubritepida sp. | reverse complement strand
TACGCCCCGGCTCCTTCCAGGCGCGTGGGCCTATGGATCAAGGCGCCCTCGAAGAATTGGCCGCCTCGATCCGGCGCCACGGTGTTTTGCAGCCCATTCTGGTGCGGCCAGCGGCTGACGGTACATTCGAGATCATTGGTGGCGAGAGACGCTGGCGCGCTGCACAGGCGGCGCAATTGCACGAAGTGCCGGTCCTGGTTCGGGACTTCGACGATGGTGAGGCAATGGCCGCCGGGCTGGTGGAAAACCTCCAGCGTGAGGACCTCAACGCGTTGGAAGAGGCTGAGGGTTACCAGCGACTTATCGACCAATTCGGACTCACTCAGCTTGCCCTCAGTGAGGCGGTAGGCAAATCGCGGCCGCATATCTCCAACACCCTCCGGCTTCTGGGTCTGCCCGAGCGGGTACGGGAGCTTGTGCGTGACGGTGCGCTCAGCGCGGGCCATGCGCGTGCGGTAATCGGCACGGCCGACCCCGTCGCCGCAGCGTTGCACATCGTCGATCGTGGCTTGAACGTCCGACAGGCCGAGCTCCTGGCCTCCCGCCCAACCGCCACGCGGGACCGCCCCTCCGACCCCGAAACCCGCACCATAGAGCGGGAGCTTTCCGAGCATTTGGGCCTGCAGGTAAGCCTTCAGCACAATGGCAAGTCTGGCCAGCTCACCCTGCGGTATCGCAACCTGGATCAGCTGGACGGGCTGATCCAGCTGCTGCGCCCCGCCTAGTTCGCCAGGCTGAAACTCGCTTCCGTCTTTGCCCGGACCTCGTCCAGCGTTACCTCGGGGGCCAGTTCCACCAGCTTCATTCCGGCGTCACCACGGCGATCGATGCTGAACACCCCAAGCTCGGTGATCACCATGTCCACCACCTTGGCACCGGTGAGCGGGAGGTTGCACGCTTGCAGCAGCTTGGATTTCCCGCCTGCGGTGTGCTCCATCAGCACAACCACCCGCTTCACCCCCGCGACCAGATCCATCGCACCGCCCATCCCCTTCACCATCTTTCCGGGGATCATCCAATTCGCCAGATCGCCATTCTGCGCCACCTGCAAGGCGCCGAGTATCGACAGGTCGATGTGGCCACCGCGGATCATGGCGAAGCTGTCCGCGCTGTTGAAAATGCTTGTTGTCGGCAGCATTGTGACCGTCTGCTTGCCGGCATTGATGATGTCGGCATCTTCCTCACCTTCAAAGGGGAAAGGGCCGATGCCCAGCATCCCGTTCTCACTCTGCAGCTGCACCGAAACACCGGGCGGGATGTGGTTCGCCACCAGCGTGGGAATGCCGATGCCGAGATTGACGTAGAAGCCGTCATCCAGCTCGCGGGCGGCTCGCGCCGCCATCTGATCGCGGGTCCAGGCCATGATCGTTCTCCTTATGCTGCGCGCGGAGTAGTGGTGCGCTGCTCGATACGCTTGTCATAGTCTACCGGGCAGACGATCAGGCGCTTGACGTAGACCCCGGGCGTGATGACGTGATCTGGATCGATCTCCCCCGGCTGCACCAGGTGCTCGACCTGCGCGACCGTCATTCGGGCAGCTGTCGCCATCATCGGATTGAAATTGCGTGCGGTGCGCCGGTACACGAGGTTGCCTTCGGTATCGCCCTTCCAGGCATGGATCACCGCCAGGTCAGCCACGATGCCGCGTTCCATGATGTAGGTCTCCCCGTCGAAGACCTGGGTCGGCTTGCCCTCAGCGACCTTGGTGCCCACCCCGGTCTTGGTGAAAAATGCGGGTATACCGGCGCCGCCGGCACGGATGCGCTCGGCTAATGTGCCCTGGGGGTTGAACTCAATCTCGAGCTCGCCGGCCAGGAACTGCCGGGCGAACTCGGCGTTCTCGCCCACATAGCTCGCGACCATTTTGCGGATTTGCCGGCTGCGCAGCAACTTCCCCAGGCCCACATCATCAATGCCGCAATTGTTCGACACCACCGTCAGTCCGGTAACCCCGGACTCCCCGATCGCGTCGATGAGCAGGGCAGGAATGCCGCATAAGCCGAAGCCGCCCGAATGGATCACCATGCCATCGCGCAACACCCCCGCGAGGGCTGTCCTGGCATCCGCAAAAACCTTGCCCATTCCCCGGCGTCCCCCAGCTGTTCACCTCGAAACTAACGGCCCCCATTGCGGCGGGGAAGGGGTTGCCGGCCTGCCTTCTCAGGGCTATAGCCCGATTTCCCGCAAGGGAGATGGGGGGCCATAGCTCAGTTGGTAGAGCGCTTGAATGGCATTCAAGAGGTCGACGGTTCGATTCCGTTTGGCTCCACCAGCCCCGCTCTGCGCTTCATTCAGACGTCGGACATCTTCTGAAACACCCTTCGCTCACCGCTGGGCTGGCGACGATGGCGGTCAGTCTGCCGGCCGCCTGGCCCTGGATGCGGCCGACCAGCGCGGTGCTGGTGGCGTGGGATATGGGCGTCCTGGTCTATCTCACCACCGCCCTGTTCATCCAGTGCGGAATGTCACCCCAAGCAGTGCGCGAGCGTGCAGAGCAGATAGATGAGGGTGCCAACACAGTAACCCTGGGCGCTGTGTTGGCCAGCTTGGTCGCGATGACCGCGGTGGTGCTGGAAATGAGCGGCACGCGGGGCTCGGTCTGGTCGGCGCCGCTTGCGGGGGCCACCATCCTGCTTTCCTGGACCTTCATCCACGTCCTTTTCGCGCATCGTTATGCGCATGAGAACGCCTTGCGTGGCGGCCTGGTGTTCCCCGGCGAAGATGCGCCGGACTTCGTCGAATGCCTGTATCTGGCCTTCACCGTTGGCATGACGGCGCAGGTTTCGGACGTCACCACGAGCGCGGCCGCGATGCGCAGGCTGGTGCTGCTGCACGCCCTGCTGTCCTTCGTCTTCAACGCGGCAATCGTCGCGGCCGCGGTCAACCTGGCAGCCGGCCTGGCAGGATGAGGCGCTTCGCCACCCCCTTCATCGTGGCCCTGGCGCTAGTGGTGGTATTGCTGGACGCGACCGTGTGGCGCTGGCTGGGCTGGCTGGGGGCGCAGCTGGGCCGGCTCTCATTCTTTGCCTGGCTCGAGGGTGTCATCGCTCGCCTTTCGCCAGGCATGGTCATCGCCGTCTTCGTATTGCCTTTCGTGCCGATCATCCCGCTGCTCAAGCTGGGGGAGCTCTGGCTGCTGGCGCACCATCACTATGTTGCCGCGGTGCTCGTGATCATCGGGAGCAAGGTGGTTGGCGCCGCCTTCTCAACCCGGATCTTCGCCATCGCCCGGCCCAAGATGCTGCAGGTGGCGTGGTTCGCCGCCGCCTACGCCTGGGTGACGGGGCTGCTCGCCCGTGGCCATGCCGCGTTGCAGGCCTGGCCTGCCTGGGTTGCTGCCCGTACCGCCTGGCGCCGCCTCGTTCTGCGGATCCGCGGCCACGGCACCTGGTCACGCCGCTGGTCGGCGGCGCGGCGTCTGGCGCGGCGGCGGCGGTCCCTGCGGGGATAGACGCATGCCCGCACGCTGCGCGGGGCTAGCCCTATCGCCGCCGGTCTACGCCGCCGCCGGCACGCGGCGGCGGGAGCGCAGCCACAGCAGGGGCCCCAGCCCCGCCAGCACCATCATCGCGATGCCGCTCGCGATGACCGACCACCGGTGCGCGGTGCCGAACACACGGCCCTCATGCACGGCGCGGAGCCAGGCCCGGGCATGATCGACGCCGTCGGGCAGCCGGACCTCCTCCAGACGGCCGGTCCGGGCGTTCACCCAGGCGGCAGCGCGGCCGGAAGGCCATTCATGCGTCTGACGCAGCAGCACGATCAGCCATTCCGGGTCGCCATCATCCCCGGGCGGCTCGGCCCAGCCCAGCCGCCAGCCAGGCAGCGCTGCCAGTGCGCGGGCCACCGCACCATCCAGATCGATCTCGCCGGCACCTTTGGCCGCCGGGACCTGAAAGACCGGCGCTGGTGCCAGCAACGGCTGCAGCAGCAGTCGCGTGGTCTCCGGGAAGCTCACCGGCAGCCCGCTACCGGTCGCCAGCAGAAGGGGACCAAAGGCCCAGATGCCGATGCTGCGATGCCAGCTCGAGAGCCGCCTGCGGCCGCGCAGCCCGGCTGCGGGCAGCAGGCTTTCCCGCAACGGCACCGCGCCGCGCTTCAGCCAAAGCCTCAGGCCCACCGCCAGGCCGATCAGCAGCGGAAGCGCGGTCAGACCCACCAATAGCTTGCCGGTGCGGCCAGCCAGCGCGTTGGCATGGAAGTCATAGACCCAATGCACCGCCGCCCCCCGCCACGGCAGCGTTGCCTGCACCGCGCCGGTTGTCGGGTCCAGATGGACCATTCGGCGGCCGTCATCGGTCTGGAAGATCGCCACGGCATGGTCGCGATGCTCATCGGCGGGGAAGATGCGCCAGGGGATGTCCCGCATGTGGCGTGCCGCGGCTTCGAAAAGAGGTTGCATGGGCATGTGCTCGCCCGCCACCGGGCGGGGCAGTTGCGCCGCCTCCAGCGCATGCCAGTACACCAGCACAGCGCCGCTCAACCCCAGCAGCAGGAACCATCCGCCCAGAACCAGTCCAACCCAGCGATGCAGCCAGCGTGCGCTCACCTATTCGGCCGGCACCGCGGCCGCCCGCGTTGCCGCCGCGCTCTCCCGTGCCCCGCCGGCGCAGAGCAGCGACAGGCCCAACAACCCGGCCACGACCGGCAGCACGAGCCAGGCCATGTCGTGGTCTATCAGCAGCCCCAATGGAACCGGGGTGATGGCGCCGCCCAGTGGCAGCCCGGCGCTGACGAAGCCGAACACCTTGCCGACCTCGCCCGGTGGGGAGGCGTCCTTCAGCATCACGTCGCGCGGCGTGCGGCTGCTGCCCATGCACAAGCCGGCCGTCAGCCCCACCACCGGCAGCAGCCAGGGCGGCATAGGCAGCAACCCCAGCATCAGGATGCAGGCCATGGCGCAGACGGTCAGCACCAGCACGAAAGTAAATAGGTTCCGCTTTGTCTTGTCCGCGACATAGCCACCGACCAGCGTGCCCGACGTCGCCCCCACCATGTAGCCGGTGAGCACGAAGGAGGCGATTTCCACCGGGGTGCCCCACAGCTTTCCCAGCACGGTGATGACAAAGGCCTGCATGCCTGAGCCGGCCATGGCGCTGAGCAGGAAGAAGGCGAAGAACAGCAGGATGGGCCGGCTGAGCAGCAGCTCCCGCCCGCCCACGCGCTTCTCGGAGCTGCGCGGGCGGGCCTGGTCCTGCAGCACCCGGCTCTGCCACAGGATGGCCAGCACCACAGGCACGCCCAGCAGCCCCACCGCCAGCAACGCGCCGCGCCAGCCGATCCAAGGAAGCAGCAGCGCGATGGCGGGTGGTGCCAGTGCGAAACCCAGATTGCCGGTGAAGGTGTGCAACGCGAAGGCGCGGCCCATGAACTCCTTGCGGATCGACCCGGCAAGAATGGCGTAATCCGCTGGATGGATGACGCTGTTGCCGATGCCCGAGCACACTGCCAGTGCCAGAATCATCCAGTAATCCGTGGCCAGACTCATTGCCGCGACAGAAAGCGCCATCAGCAACGTGCCGCCCACGAGGAAGGGCCGCGCGCCATGCTTGTCGACCCAGAAGCCCACCGGTGTCTGCAACACCGCGGTAGTGCCCGCCATCAGCGCCAGAGCAAGCCCCAGCATGGCATAGGAGACGTCGAATTCAGCGCGCCAGGTGATGAATAAAGGTGCCAGGCACAGCATGTAGAAATGGCTGAGAAAATGCCCGGTGCCGATCAGCCCGATGATGCGCGCGTCTTGCCGTTGCATGGCTTGGGAATGCGCCCCGCGCCGGGCGGGGTCAACGACGGGATTGTTAAGCTGCGTTCATTCGACCGGCCCTTGGGACATGGAGGGGGATGGACGATACGGCGCCAGGGCGGGATGGGCCCGGCTTGCCGCTAGATGCAGCCCGTCGCCGTAATGCTGCCGGAGGGCGAGCTGGCGTCCAGGCTGTCCCGCAGAAATCTGACCAGCGGCTCCATCAACGCCGCCTGCCGTGCCTCATCGCCGAAGACGCACATCTGCGCCGTGCCCAGCCCCGGCAGGTCAGCCACGATCTCCACCCCGGGCAACAGGCCCTGGCGCCCCAGCACGGCCAGCCCC
>JACMRO010000423.1 GCA_014376425.1 Rubritepida sp. | reverse complement strand
CATCTCAAGCTGCCGCACTACGTCGATTTCCAGAGCGAGCTGGAGAAGATTCGCGGCCTGCGCGCGCGCTGGATGGCGGAGCGCGAAACATGATCGCAGGCTACAATTTCGGCTACCTCGACGAGGCGACCAAGCGGATGATCCGCCGCGCCCTGCCCAAGGCCGTGGCCATCCCCGGCCACCAGATTCCCTTTGGCGCCCGCGAGATGCCGCTGCCCTATGGCTGGGGCACCGGCGGCATCCAGGTCACGGCTTCCATCCTGGGGCCCGACGACGTGCTAAAGGTAATCGATCAGGGCGCTGACGACACCACAAACGCGGTCTCCATCCGCCGCTTCTTCCACCGCGTCGCCGGCGTCGCCACCACCGAGCGCACGGCCGAGGCGACCATCATTCAGACCCGCCACCGTATCCCCGAAACGCCGCTGCGGGCTGGCCAGATCCTGGTCTACCAGGTGCCGATGCCCGAGCCGCTGTTCAAGCTCGAACCCCGCGTCGCCGAGACCACCCGGCTGCACGCGCTGGCCGATTACGGACTGATGCAGGTCAAGCTGTACGAGGATATCGCGGCGCAGGGCGAGGTGGCCACCAGCTACAACCACCCGGTCATGGTCAATCATCGCTACCTGATGTCGCCCTCGCCCATCCCCGCCTTCGACAACCCGAAGATGCACCGCAACGCGGGGCTGCAATTGTTCGGCGCCGGGCGCGAGAAGCGCATCTACGCCGTGCCGCCCTGGACCGATGTCCGCAGCCTGGATTTCGAGGACCACCCCTTCCGCCCCGTCCGTGCGCCGCATGCCTGCGCGCTGTGCGGCAGCGAGGAGAGCTACCTGGACGAAGTGATCACCGACGATGCCGGCGGGCGGATGCATGTCTGCTCCGACACCCATTATTGTGGCGGCCGGCAATGAGCCCGCTGCTGCAAGCCCAAGGACTGCACCTGCGCTTCGGCGCGGTGCGCGCGCTGGATGACGTGGCGATCGAGATCTGGCCCGGTGAGGTCGTGGCCATCGTGGGCGAAAGCGGCTCGGGCAAGTCGTCGCTGCTGCGGGTGCTGGCGGGGCAGGCGCGCGCCGATGCGGGCCAGGTGCTGTACCGTGATGCGGCCGGCGCCGAGCACTCCATCCTCGACGCATCGGACGCGGCGCTGCGGCGGCTGATGCGCGCCGACTGGGGCTTCGTGCACCAGAATGCGCGCGACGCCCTGCGCATGGAGGTCTCTGCCGGCGGCAATGTGGGCGAGCGGCTGATGGCGGCGGGCCAGCGGCATTACGGCGACATTCGCGCCCAGGCCGCGCGCTGGCTTGAACGCGTCGAGATGGACCCCGCGCGCATCGATGAGACGCCCCGGAACTTCTCGGGCGGCATGCAGCAGCGGCTGCAGATCGCGCGCACCCTGGTGACCAACCCGCGCCTCGTCTTCATGGACGAGCCGACGGGCGGATTGGATGTCTCGGTGCAGGCCCGGCTGCTCGATCTCATCCGTGGCCTGGTGGCCGATCTGGACCTGGCGGTGCTGCTGGTGACGCATGACATCGCGGCCGCCCGGCTGCTGGCGCATCGCATCGTGGTGATGCGGGCGGGCCGGGTGGTCGAACACGGCCTGACCGACCGGGTGCTGGACGATCCGCAGCATCCCTACACGCAACTGCTTGTCTCCTCGGTGCTCGCGGCATGATCATGCTGCGAACCCAGGGCCTGTCGAAGGATTTCCGCCTTCACCTGCAGGGCGGCATCACCATCCCCGTGCTGCGCGACGTGGAGTTGACGGTGCGGGCCGGCGAATGCGTCGCGCTGGCCGGGCCCTCGGGGGCGGGAAAGTCGACCTTGATGCGCTGCCTCTACGGCAATTACGGCGTGGGCGGCGGCGCCATCTGGCTGCGCCACCAGGGCGCGATGTTCGACATCGCCGCCGCCGATGCGCGGACCATGCGCGAGGTGCGAGGCCAGACGCTGGGCTATGTCAGCCAGTTCCTGCGCGTCATCCCGCGCATCGCGGCACTCGACATCGTGGCGGAGCCGATGCGGGGCGACCGGGCCGACGCACGCGCCCGGGCGGCCGCGCTGCTGACCCGCCTGAACATGCCCCAACGCCTGCACGGCCTGCCGCCCGCCACCTTCTCGGGCGGCGAGCAGCAGCGGGTGAATTTGGCCCGCGGTTTCGCCGCGCAATACCCCGTGCTGCTGCTGGACGAACCCACCGCCAGCCTTGACGCGGCCAATGCCGAAGTGGTGATCGGCCTGATCGAGGAAGCCAAAGCCGCCGGCGCCGCCATCATCGGCATCTTCCACGACGCCCCGGTGCGGGACCGGGTGGCGGATCGCCTGTTTGAGGTCCAACCGATATACGAGGCCGTATGACGATCCTGACCAACGCCCGCCTGATCCTTCCCGACGCGGTCCTGCACGGCACCATTATCCTGAAAGGCGGTTTGATCGCCGAGTTCCAGCCCGGCCCCAGCCATGCCCCCGGCGCCATCGACTGCGAGGGCGACGACATCATCCCCGGCCTGGTCGATGTCCACACCGACAATCTGGAGCGCCAGGTGCAGCCGCGCGCCAATGCCCGCTGGCCCAGCCGCAGCGCCTTCCTGGCGCATGACGCGCAATGCGCCGCCGCCGGCGTGACCACGGTGCTGGACGCCCTGTGCCTGGGCGATTTGGGCTTCGAGCAGGAGCGCGACCAGACCTTCTTCGACGGCGTGCGCGACCTGACCGAGATGCATGCCTCAGGCCTGATGAAGTCCGAGCACCTGCTGCATCTGCGCTGCGAACTGCCGGCCGAGGACATGCCGAAGATGCTCGACCCGGTGGCCGACCATCCGCTGGTGGCGATGATCAGCGTGATGGACCACTCGCCCGGCGTGGGCCAGTACCGCGACATCGCCCGCTACATCCGCATGCGGGTGAAGCAGACCAACTGGGACGAGGCGCAGGTCATGCGCCGCATCGAGGAGCTGCGCGAAAAGCGTGAGCGTGTGGTGCCCGGCCACCGCGCCTGGGTGCTGGACCGCGTGGCCGGCCGTGGCCTGCCCGTCGCCAGCCATGACGATGAAAGTGCGGCGCAGATTGCCGACCACGCCGCACTGGGCATCCGCATCAGCGAATTTCCGGTCACGATGGAAGCCGCGCTGGCCGCGAAGGCACTGGATGTACCGGTCATCGTGGGTGCGCCCAACATCGTCCGCGGCGGCAGCCATTCTGGCAATGTCTCGGCCATGGAGATCGCCCAGGCCGGCGCGCTCGATACCATCGCGTCCGACTACGTGCCGGCCGGCATGGTGGAGGCGGCCTATGCCTGCGCGCCCGCCATGGGGCTGGCGGCGGCCATCGCCAGCATCACCGCCAACCCCGCGCGGATGTGCCGAATGCATGATCGCGGCCGGCTGCAGCCGGGGCTGCGGGCCGACATCGTGCGGGTCCGCCACCACGCCGGCCTGCCCTTCGTGCGCGCGGTGTGGCGCCAGGGCGCGCGGGTCGCGTGATGCGCGGGGGGCAGGTCGCGTGAGGGCGGCGCTCTACTGGGCGCCCGAGGCCACCGACCCGCTGCACGCGCTGGGCAGCGCCTGGCTGGGCCGCGATGCTGAGACGGCGGCACTGGTGCCGCAGCCTGGCCTGCCTGGCATCGCCGAATTGACCGCCGCCCCGCGCGGCTATGGCCTGCACGCGACGTTGAAGCCGCCGTTCCGCCTCACGCAGCCCTATGTGGCGCTGCGCGGGGCGGTGGCCGGGTTTGCCGGCCGCACCCGGCCCTTTGCCCTGCCGCCGCTGGCTGTGATGGACCTCAAGGGCTTCCTGGCACTGCGCGAGACCGCCCCCTGCCCGCCGCTGCACGCCCTGGCCGAAGCCGCCGTGCAGAGCCTCGATGCCTTCCGCGCCCCAGCCGATGAAGCGGAACTGGCACGGCGCCGGCGCGCGGGCCTTTCGCCGGCGCAGGCGGCCATGCTGGCCCGCTGGGGCTACCCTTACGTGATGGCCGAGTGGCAGTTCCACGTTACTCTGACGCGCCGCCTCGCGCCGGCGGAACACGCAGCGGTCCTGCCCACGCTGCTGGCTCATTTCGGTACGGTGCCCGGCACCCCGCGCCTGGTCACCGAGTTGTGCCTGTTCACCCAGATGGCCCCGGGCGCCCCCTTCCTCATCGCCGAACGTTTTCCACTGAGGGGCACATGATCAAAAGTATTGCAGCACTCGAGGCGCTCTACGGCACCCCTGGGCCCGCCAGTCTCGAAAAGGTCGCCACCCGCATCACGCCGGATTACGCACGGATCATCGAGGCCGCGCCCTTCCTGGCGCTGGCCACGGTGGGGCCTGAGGGGCTGGACTGCTCGCCGCGCGGCGACGCGCATGGCCTGGTGCGCATCCAGGACGAAACCACGCTGCTGCTGCCAGACCGCCGCGGCAACGACCGTATCGACAGCCTGCGCAACATCATCCGCGACCCGCGCGTCGCGCTAATGT
>JACMRO010000422.1 GCA_014376425.1 Rubritepida sp. | reverse complement strand
TGGCGAGCGCCGGCGTTCTGGGAAGTTCTGGCAGGAGATGGTCTGCGCACCGCCTGCATCGGCTGGCCCGCGACGGCGCCGGCCTCGCGCTGGCCAGGCTGCCACGTCGACGATCGGTTCGGTCATGCCACCGGTAGCGATTTCGACAGCTGGGCCCTGCCGCCCGACGCCGTTACGCCGTCCAGCCTGCGCTCGACGCTGCGCGAGCTTCGCATTCACCCCGCCGATGGCCTCCGCGATCAGGTCGCAGCGCTGCTACCGGAGGCCTCGACGATAGAGCTGCGCCATGATCAGCGGCCTCTGCTGCTTCAGGCGGCACTGGCACAGGTGGGGACCATCCACGCGGCGGCGACCCATCTCGCAGAAAGCCCCTGGGACGTGCTCTGCGTATGCCACGGGCTGCTGGAGTGCATCGTGGCTGGGCGACAGGCCGGTGATGCGCTGTGGGAGGGCCCTTACGCCCGCCTGCTGCAGCGTGCTTACACCCTCCACGACATGATGCTCGGGCGGTTGTTGCAGCTGGCGGGGCCCGGGGCAACCACGATGGTCCTATCGGTTGGCGGGGCGGGAGCGGGCCCGCATGCGAACGGCTTTCTGGTCGCCGGGGGCGCGGGCATCGTGACAGGCCCGCTGATCGGTGCCGCGGCGACGGATCTCGCGCCCAGCATTCTCGCACGCTTCGGCCTTGCGGTCGCGAGTGATGGGATGCCGCTGGCCGCCATCACTTCCTCGGGCCAATCGCTCCGTCCGGCCACGCCTGCCAGCGCGCCTGAAGCTGCGTCGCCTACGGGAGTCCTGGGCGGTGAGCAAGCCGATCTGTTGGATTCCGCGCAGGCGGGCGCGATACGGCACCTTGCCTCGGTTCGGGCTCTGAATCTTGCTGAAGTGCTGTTGGCGCGCGGCCTGGTCGGGCAGGCGGCGGACACGCTGGAGGGGCTGCGGCGGTCGCAACCTGACAATGCGGCTGTCCTGCAACGTCTGGCCGAGTGTCGCGCCATGCTGGGGGATGCGGATGCCTGCCTGCCATTGGCGATTGCGCTGCTGGAGGCCTTACCGACCGACCCCTGGGGCCATGTCGCCATGGGGGCGTGGCACGTTCTCAAGCAGGATCATCGTGGTGCAGCGCCCCACCTGGCACAGGCCGCGGCGCTGGCGCCGGCGCACCCGCTGGTTTTCCTGCGGTTGGGTGGGCTGCACCTCTTGCGCGGTGATCCGGCGGCGGCCGAAGCCGCATTCTTGGTGGCCCTCGCGGCAGAACCCGAAATGGCGGACGCGTTGTTCGGGCTGGGCGCCGCGCTGGCGGCACAGGGCCGGCCAGCCGAAGCCGAAGCACCGTTGCGTGCGAGCCTGACCAGGCAACATCTGCGTCCTCAGGCGCACCTGCAACTGGGAATGATACTGATGGCGCTAAATCGATGGCGTGAGGCCATCGGCGCGTTCGACGTCGCACGTGCCCAGCAGCCTGGCCTGAAGGACATCGATGCTGCACTGACCGAGGCGCGCGCCGGGTTGGCACACCAGGCCGCGGCGACAGTGATCAGGGATAGTCGTTGATCGGGGTTGGGATTGACCCGATTTGTTGGACACGCTGAAGCTTTTTGTGGAGGTGCACTGCATGGCCAAAACCCGCCTGCCCTATTCGCCTGAATTCCGCCGTCAGATCGCCACGGCAGCAAAGCCCCAGGAACTTTGCGATGCTGGACGCTACTGACCGAATGGAAATGATGGGTCGGAAAACCGACCGGAGGAGGAGGTGCGGCCGGATGCAAACGGTCTCTGGGGCTGGAGCCGGAGAGTTGGGCGCTCACTCGGCACTTAAGCCGAAGCGGTCGTTCGCGCGAAGCCGGGACCGGGATGGAACTCCAGTGCTTCCTTACCCAGATCAGAAAGATGCGCTAGTCTTATGCAGACCCACCGGAGGCCACGGCCTGCCGGCATAGACAAAGCGAGCTGACCTATGTTCGACGAATTCGGTTTTCCAGGCGACGCTGACTCGGACTACGCCGGGCCCATTCTTGATACTTTCGTATACTGCAGTCGTGCCGCCGAAGGCGTCGACGACGCCGAGGTCGGCCGCATCATCGAGTGGTCTCAACGCCGCAATGTCGCCCGCGACATCACAGGGGTGCTGGTTTTCGGCAGCGGCATCTTCTTCCAGTGGATCGAGGGGCCGCCCGCCCAGGTGGAGAACCTGATCGCGAGCCTTCATGGCGATCCACGCCATCACGACATCGTCACGCTGGACCGGAGTTTGGAAAAGCGCCCGCGTCTGTATCCGAATTGGGAGATGGAGCGGGTCGGAGCCGACGACATCCGCGCGGTGCTGCAGGAAGCGCTCGAGAGCGCCGAAGACGAAAACAACATCGCAGCACTGAGGCGTATTCTCGAGCACCTGGATTCGGGTCCGCTGGATACGCTCCACCCTTCTGCCACGAAGCGGAAGGACACCGAAAAATCCAAGCCGGGGGCTCGCTAGGGGTCATCAGCAAGATATCGACTACAGGAAATGTTGGGACGGGGCGGTTTGGCCATTCAGGCGGCTGAACGCTCGTTTGCCCAGGTGTAGGACACCTTGAGCACGTTAAGGTGCGTCCAGGGAAGCCACTTCTCTTTCTGCATCCGCCCCACAACGATCCCCGGCTCGACACCGATTTCCTTGGCAAGCGCCGTCACTCGCTTAGCCGACACAGCACCCACTTTTGCCAGCGCCTTAGCGCGATGCATCCTAGTGGATGAAACCTGACGCTTGGTACCCGTGTCCAGAGGTCGATTTGTGGTGGGAACCGGACACTCGGCAT
The DNA here is from genome assembly GCA_014376425.1 of Rubritepida sp. Classification (GTDB taxonomy): domain Bacteria; phylum Pseudomonadota; class Alphaproteobacteria; order Acetobacterales; family Acetobacteraceae; genus Rhodovarius. The sequence goes on along the minus strand of JACMRO010000422.1, from coordinate 190 downwards.
GGTGCAAAAATCAAGGATTGTGAAAGCAGGGGTTCGAGCGTGCGTGCCGCCACCCCCTACGCACAACGCCACCATAGGCGGCGGGAACGGTGACTGCCCGCAAGGCTGCAACCCTCTGGGTTTTGCACGCACTACCAGAGCTTATCGGCTTCAAGTGGCGGGAAAGCTCTAGTGGATAAAACCTGACGCT
>JACMRO010000421.1 GCA_014376425.1 Rubritepida sp. | reverse complement strand
GGCTGCGCGCGCGGCGCCGCCGGGGCGCGCGGCGCGGCTGCCGCGGGCGGCGCTGGTCCTGGCGCCGGGGTCGTCGCGCCGATCTGGATGCGCATCGGCCGCCCGCCGGCATTGATCGCCATGCCGGCTTGGATGGTCAACGCCCGCTCCGTCTCCGGCGTCAGCCCCAGGATCGGGCCGGTGCGCTCGATCACGCGGCGGAACAGCGGCGCCGCCACCAGGCCTGCGGTGGTGTAGCCGCTATTCTCAGCCCGCGGCCGCGGCTCGTCCAGCATCACGTACAGCGCGTAGATCGGCGCGTTCATCGGAAAGGCGCCGACGAAGGACACCACGTTGCGCCCATGCATGTACTGCCCGCGCGCGTTGAGTTTCGACGCCGTGCCGGTCTTGCCGCCCGAAAAATAGCCCGCCGCCTCCGCCCGGGTGCCGGTGCCGTGCGTCACTACCAACCGCATGATCCGGCGCATGATCTCGCTGGTGCGCTCGCTGATCACCCGGGTGCCGTCGCGTGCCTCGCCCTCGGGCAGCGCCATCAGCGTGGGTGGCCGCAGGATGCCGCCATTGGCCAGCGCCGCGACCCCCGTCACCACCTGCAGCGGCGTGACCGAGATGCCGTGGCCATAGCTGATGGTCATGCTGGACAGGTCGATCCAGCTGCGGCCGCGCGGGTAGAGCGGGCGGGCCACGCCGGGCAGTTCGAGGCTTTGCCGGTCCAGAAACCCCATGCGGCGCATGAATTCCTGGTGCCGGTGGCGCCCCACCGCCATCACCATGTGCGCGGTCGCGATGTTGGAGCTGATGGCGACGATTTCCGGCACCGCCATGGCGCGCAGCGTCGGGTGGTCGTCCCGGATGCGGAAGCCCGCGACTTCGATGGGGCGGGCCGCGTCGTAGGTCGTGTTGATCGTGGCCACGCCCAGGTCGAGCGCCATTGCCGCGGTGAACAGCTTAAAGGTCGAGCCCGGTTCGTAGGTGCCGGTGGTCACCCGGTTGAACAGCGCGTCGGTCCGCGCGCCGGTAAGGTCGGAGGCGGAGAAATCGGGGTTGCTGACCATGCCGATGATCTCGCCCGAGCGCATGTCCAGCACCACCGCGGCGCCGCCCAGGGCGCTGTTCAGCGCGCGATGCGCCTCCACTGCCTCACGCAGTTCGCGCTGCACCCGGATGTCGATGGACAGGCGAAGCGGCGCGCGGCTGGAGAGCAGGCGTTCATTGAACCATTCCTCAACGCCGCCGCGCGCCTGGCCGTCCGCTCCCACCGCGCCCAGCACGTGGGCGGCGTCGCGGCCACGCGGGTATTGCCGCCGCTCCGCCTGCTCGAAGCCCAGGCCAATCTGGCCCAGCGCGTTGATCCGCTCCTGCTGGGCCGAGTCGATAAAGCGGTCCAGATAGACCCACGCGCTGTCGAGAATTAGCCGCTCCAGCAAGTGCTCGCGCGACAGGTGCGGCAGGATCTGGTGCAGCTGCAGCGCCAGCCGGCCGGGGTTCTCGATCAGGCCAGGCTGGGCATAGAGAGCGGTGCCGCGGACCGAGACGGCAAGGACCTCGCCGTTGCGGTCGGTGATCTCGGCGCGGGTGACGCTGGCCTCGGCCTGGACCTGGCGGGCAGGCACCGGCACCCGGGGCAGGCTGGGCGTGAGGATGGTGGCGTCCGTCAGCTTCAGGCCGACGGCGGCGAACAACAGCGCGAAGCCGCCCGCGGCCAGCTTCACCCGCAGGGGCGAGATCGCCATGCGCTGCTGGTAGGGTGCCGCGCGGGCAGCCTTCTGGACTTCGCTGCCGATCGGCCGGCCGGTCATCGGCGCCCGGCCGCCGGGCATGCTGTCTGGCGGCGGCGGGGTGAAATAGGGCGAGCCGGGGGGGATCTCGGTCATGCCGGTCAGCGACCCCAGGGCACCGGCGGCGCCATAGCCACCGCCTGGCCCCCGAGCAGCGAGCCGGTATCGACCCGCTGCAGCATGGCGGGGCGGGCCGGCGGCAGGGCTGCGCTGTCCGCCGGGCGTGGCCCGGTCGCCATCGCCGTGAGGGCAGGCGGGCGGGCCGCGGGCGGCGCGGCGGCGATGCGGGCCAGTGCCGCGGGCGGCGCGGCCACCGCGGGCAGGGCCGTGACGGCGCCGGCGATGGTGCGTTCGGGCAGGACGGGCACGGCGCGTGGCGCGGGCATGGGCGCGATGTTGGGGCGGACAGGTGCCGCCTCGGCCAGCTGGATGGGCCGGCCGAGCGCGGGCGGGCGGGCCACCTCGGCATTGGACGGCGGGGCTGCGGCCGGCGCCGGCTGCGCCGCCGGTTGAGCGACGGGTGCGGCCGGGCGGGCCTGGACCGCCACGGGTCCCGCGGCGGCCGCGGCCATGGCCATGCGTGGCGGGTTCGCGGCCGGCATGGGCGGGCCGGCGGGGACGATCGCCGCCGGTGTCGCCATGCGGTCGCCAGCCGGCGCCCGGGGCATGACCGGGGCCAAGACTGGGGCCAGGACCGCGGTCAGGACCTGGGCGGTTGGAGGCGCTTGGCGACGCGGTGCGAAGGGCGACTCCTCGCCGGCCCAGGCCAGGGCGGCCGGCAGCCGCCGTACCCCCTCATCGAGCCGCACGAACTGCATGGGCTGCATTGGCACCATCTGGCCCAGATGGCGGTCAGCCAAGCCGCGCAGCCGCTCTTGGTCGTTCAGCCGGGCCCATTCGGCCGCCAGCGTCTGGCTGCGGTTCTCCACCTCCTCCGTGGTGCGGCGGATGTCGCGCAGTTCACGGTCCAGCGCTCCGACATGGCGCTTCACCTCGAAAGTCTGGCCGATGATGATCGCCATGCCGATCCCGGTTACGATGCTGAGCGGATTGATCATGCGGCAACTCCAGCCAAATTCAGGCGGGCAACGGCACGCAGCCGGGCAGAGCGGGCGCGTGGATTGGCCCGGGCCTCGGCGTCGCCAGGGCGCTCGGCGCCGCGGGTCAGCAGGTGGAAGCCGGGGGGCACCGGGCGCTGCGCCCAGGATGCCGGGTCGTGCCGGGAGGCGCCGGGAGCACGCCCCGCCGCCCCGGCCAGAACCCGTTTCACGATGCGGTCTTCCAGCGAGTGGAAGGAAACCACGACCAGCCGCCCGCCCGGCGCCAGCAACCCCAGTGCCGCCTCCAGCCCACGCTCGATCTCGCCCAGCTCGTCATTCACCCGGATCCGTAAGGCCTGGAAGCTACGGGTCGCGCCGTCGAGTCCGGAAGGCTCACGCGGCACGGATTTGCGGATCACCTCGGCCAGCGCCAGCGTGGTGTGGAAGGGGCGCCCGGCCACGATATTGCGGGCGACGCGGCGAGAATGCCGTTCCTCGCCCAGTTGGAACAGAATGTCGGCCAGCTCGGTTTCGGGCAGGCTGTTCACCAGGTCGGCCGCGGTCGGGCCTGAATGGCCCATGCGCATGTCCAACGGTCCGTCGGTGCGGAAGGAGAAGCCGCGCTCGGCCTGGTCGAGCTGGAAGGAGGAAACTCCCAGGTCCAGCACCACGCCGTCCAGCGCGGCGATGCCACGATCGGCCAGTACCGCCACCATGTCGCCGAAGCGCGCCTCAAGCAGGTGCAGCCGGCAGGGAAAACGCGAAAGCAGGGCGGCGCCGCGCGCGATCGCGTCCGGGTCGCGGTCCAGCGCGTACAGGGTGCAGCCGCTGGCCAGGATGGCGGCCGCATACCCGCCGCCGCCGAAGGTGCCATCCAGATGCGTTTCGGCCTGGATCGGAGCCAGATGGGCCAGAACCTCGGCCAGCATGACGGGGTTGTGGCTCATGCCGCGTTCGCCCCGCGGGCCGCCATCAGCCTGGCTTGGCTGCGGGCGCGACTGCGCTCGACCTGCTCATCGGCCGCGCGCGGCTCCCAGAATTCGAAAATGCGGTTTTTGCCCAGGATGGCGATACTGTCGGCAATGCCGGCAAATTCCAGGAGCCCGGAATCCATCACCAGCCGGCCCTCGCCATCGGGTGTGGCGTCGATGGTGTCGGCGTAATTGACGTAGAGGTCGTCATCCTCCTCCTCGGCATAAACCGTGGAGGGGGTGATGGGCGTCATCGTGCTGGCAAAGATGATCGCCGGCCAGGCCTCGATGCAGCGGAAGCGGTTGGAGCGGCGCAGCACCAGCGGCTGGTGGTTCAGCGCGGAACGATAGACGGCCGGGATGGAGACGCGCTTCTTGGCATCAAGCTTGTTGATGTAGCGGCCGCGGAACTGCACGCTCCCTGCTGCATTGTCGTCCGCACCGCTCATGAAATCTTGCCGCCCCCATTACTCTCGAAATGTGCCCTGCGGCGGCGGGGTGCCGGCTGCCTTCCCTGCCGCCTGGCGGGGAAAGCGGCCGGTGAGGCCCCCCGACCCCACCGACCCGCCCTACCAACCCTTCTGTGGATGGCTCGCCCCCCCGAGCGCGCTGCATCCTCATCTGGGTCGACCAGGGTTGTATCTGGGCAAATGCCCCACTTCAAGGGAATTACCGCCACCTTCGCGAATCCATCCCCAGGAGAAATGCTTTATCCACAGGGGACTAACGATCGCGCAGAGCGCCGCGCAGCCGCAGCGATGGGATCGCCGCGGTGTCAGTTTTCGTTCGTTGTATGTTCCGTCATGGTGGCGCGCTACAGCCGCCCAGAACACGCCAGGCCAGAGGTAGGCCAGAGGTGCGGTGGTTATTCGCCCGCGGCGTTGCGGCGGCTGGGTGCCGGATCGGCCAGCGGGGAGGGCAGTGCCTCGCTGACGGCGGTCAACAGTTTGGCGCGCGCCGCGACCACATTGCCGCCGGGCATCGCGCAGGCCACCGCCAGGCCCCGTGCGGTCTGCGCCACCGCCTCGCACTGGGCGGCATCCGCCGCCTTGGCCAGCGCCGAGGCCAGGCGTGCCAGGGCGGCGGGTTCGGAAACGCGGAGCAACTGCAACGCGGCCTCCCGCAGATGCGGCTGCAATTCGGCCATCGCCGCGGCATCCGCCGGTGGCCGGCCGGGCGGGGTTGACGCGGCGGCCGGCGCGCGCCGATCCGCCACGCGCGCCGCGCCGCCATCCTGCACCGGGCGGACCACCAGGGATTGCGGCTCGACCACCGGGGCGCGGGCATGGCCGGCTACCGTCGCCAGCAGCTGGGCGCCCTCGAAGGGCTTGGGCATCATGGTGTTGAAGCCTGCCTCGGTCGCCGCATTCTGCACGCCGGAGGTGATGTCGGCGGTCAGCGCGATCATCGGCAGTTCGCCGAAGGGCGGGGGCAGGGCGCGGATGGCGCGGGCGGCGGCGAAGCCGTCCATGACCGGCATGCGGATGTCGAGCACCGCCACGTCGTAATGGTTGCGGCTGGCCAGGCCCACCGCTTCCAGCCCATCCGCCACGATATCGACCCTGTGGCCACCACCTTCCAGCACCGCGCGCAGCAGCGCCTGGTTGGGCACCACATCCTCCGCCACCAGCACGCGCAGCGCTCTGGCCGGCGCGGCCAGGGGCCGCGGTGCGGCGACAGGCTTGGCGCCCTCCGGCCGCGCGGCCACCGCCAGCGGGATGCGGAAGGTGAAGCGGCTCCCCTGGCCGGGATGGCTCTCGACCCGGATCTGCCCGCCCATCGCAGCCACCAGGCGTTGGCAGATGGCGAGGCCAAGCCCCGATCCGCCATGCTCTCGCGCCGTCGCCGCCTCGGCCTGGCGGAACCGTTCGAAGACGCGGCTCAGCGTGTCGGGCGCGATGCCGACGCCGGTGTCGGCCACCGCCACGACCAGCGCCACGCGGCCATCGGGCAGCGGTTCGGCCGCCGCCTCCAGCCGCACCTCACCCACGCGGGTGAAGCGGATGGCGTTGTTCAGCAGGTTGTTGACCACCTGGCGCACCCGCATGGGGTCGCCCAGCACCCGCAGGGGCAGGGCGGGATGCAGCACGGCATGCAGGCCCAGCTGCTTCTGCTCGGCCAGCGGCCGCATCAGGTTCAGGCAGTCGTGCAGCAGGGCCGGTAGGTCGAAGGTGATGTGTTCAAGCTCGACCGCGCCTTCCTCGATGCGGCTGAGGCCCAGCCCCTCGCCCACCAGCGACAACAGGGCCGCGCCGGCGCGGCGCTGCTGCTCCACCCACTGACGCTGCTGCGGATTGAGTGCCGATGAGGCAAGCAGTTCCGTGAAGCCGATGATGCCGGTGAGCGGCGTGCGCAGTTCATGGCTCATCGTCGTCAGGAAGTCGGATTTGCGGCGGTCGTTCTCGGCGGGGGGGTTGGCCTCCGCGGTCAGCCGCTCGGCCTCGGCCTCGGCTTGGCGGCGGGCCCGGCGCAGCATCCATGCGCCCAGCAGCAGGGCGGTCGCCAACGCCCAGACGCCGCCCAGGGCCAGCGCCAGCCGCAGCGGCCACAGCGGCGCCTGCGCCACGTCGGGTGGCACCGAGACGGCCACCGTCCACTGTGAATGCGGCACCGGGACGACGCCGGTCATAGCACTTTCGCCGGTCGGCAGCAGCATCCGCCCCAGCTCGAAGCGATTGGCGGTGGCCAGGCGCACATATTCCGGCCCAGCCGGCGCCCCCAGCCGCTGAGTGCCCGTGTGCGTGCGCGCGACCACGTTGAACTGCGCGTCGGTGACGGTGGCGAGCCAGCCTGGCGGCAGCCGGCTATCGGCGATCAAGGGCGCGAAGGCGCCGAGCGGCATGGTGGCCGCGATGGTGCCGCGCACCTGGCCCTCCCGGATGACCGGCACGCGCAGGGTCACCAGGTCGCCCCGCAGCGGGCTGACGGCGCGGCGGCCTGTCGCGATCACGCGCTGGAAATTGGTGGCATCGGCGATCGGCGGTGGCACGTCGTCGGCCGGGCTGCGCAGGTTCAGTATGTCGCGCTCGCGGTCGCTGAGCGTCACCGTCAGCCAGCGCGGCCGCAGCCGCATCATCCGGGCCGCCTCGGTGCGGAAGGATTCGAGGTCGTTGCGGTCCAGCGCGGCGGAATTGGCCAGCGCCTCCAGCAGGTCCTGTCCCTCCTCCAGCTCGCCCTGCACGGCGGTGGCGATGGCATGCGCGGTGTCCCGCACCCGCCCCGACTGATCCTCCATCTGCAACGAGCGGATGAGCAACAGCAACACGACGGCGTAGATGGCGAGCGGCAGCAGCACAAGCGCGGGCCAGATCGCCACGAAGCCCTGCCGTGCCGGAACGATGCGGGCGGTTTCGGCGGTCGTCGCGGGCATGCGGAGCGGGGGGCTCGGCTTGGGCTTCACGGGGAACTCGCGGTGAGGTTGTACCTGACACTGCGGCGGGGCTGCAGCGGGCGCAATCTATGAACCTGAATTTCCATAGACAATACAACTTAGCCGTGTAGCACGCCGGCATCGTGGATGACTGGACGGTTACTTAGGATTTCATATCCAGTTCGGCGGTACCAGCGGCAAGGGGGGCGGAACGAGCCGTTTTCGGCGCGAAGGCTGCTAGTCTACCAGCCTACCGCCGGCGGCAGGCTCATCAGGATCGCCTCGACATTGCCGCCGGTCTTCAGGCCGAAAATGGTGCCGCGGTCGTGCAGCAGATTGAATTCGACGTAGCGTCCGCGGCGCATCAACTGGTGGGTTCGCTCGGCCTCGGTCCAGGGCTCTTCCATCCGCCGCCTGACGATGCCGGGATAGGTGTCGAGGAAGGCCTGCCCTACGTCGCGGGTGAATGCGAAGTCGTTCTCGACGCCACGCCCTGGCGTCTTGTCGCCCAGGTAGTCGTAGAAAATGCCACCGAGGCCGCGTGGCTCGCCCCGGTGCGGCAGGAAGAAATATTCGTCGCACCATTGCCTGAAGCGTGGATAGTAGGTCGGGTCGTGCCGGTCGCACACCGCCTGGTAGCCGGCGTGGAAGGTCGCGCCGTCCGCCACGCTGTGAGGTGCCGCGTGATCCATCGGCGTCAGGTCGCCGCCGCCGCCGAACCAGGCGCGGGTGGTGACGATGAAGCGGGTGTTCATATGCACTGCCGGCACGCGTGGGCTGCGTGGGTGCGCCACCAGCGAAATTCCGGTCGCCAGGAAACGCGGATCCTCCTCCGCGCCCGACATCTGCTTGCGAAATTCGGGCGAAAACTCGCCCCAGACGGTAGAGATGTTGACGCCCGCCTTCTCGAACACCCGCCCGCGCATTACCCCCATCACACCGCCGCCGCCCTCGGCCCGGTTCCAGGGCCGCCGTTCGAACCGACCTGGCGGCAGCGCCGCGTGCGGACCGGTCACCAATTCGTCCTCGATCCGCTCGAATTCGGCACAGATCGCGTCGCGCAAACTCTCGAACCACGCCCTTGCCGGCTGGATGAACGGATTTTCAGGCGCAGTGCTCATTTTCTTCCTACTCGCTGCCGGCGGCGCCGGTTGTCACCCTCAGGATCATGCCTTTATACGCAGCGCGGTGCGAGAGACCGGAGATGGGCTTTCGCCGAGCAGAATCAGGAACCGATCGATGGCCGAAGTGGCGAACCCGACGCTGAGCGACACGCAGCCTGTCACCGGCAAACGCGACTTCCTCAAGCTGACCGCCGTGGCCTTTGCCGCGGTTGGCGTGGGCGCCATCGTCTGGCCCTTTATCGCCTCGATGAACCCGGCGCGCGATGTGCTGGCACTGTCGACCACCGAAGTCGATCTGACGCCGATCCAGACCGGCATGTCGGTCACGGTGATGTGGCGTGGCAAGCCGGTATTCGTGCGCAACCGCACGGCCGAAGAGATTGCCACCGCCCGCGCGGTGCCGCTGAGCGAACTGCGAGACGCGGCGACCGACCAGTCCCGCGTGCGTCGCGATCCCTGGCTCGTCGTGGTCGGCGTTTGCACCCACCTTGGTTGCGTGCCGCTGGGCCAGCGGCCGACCGACGTAAAGGGAGACTACAATGGGTGGTTTTGTCCCTGCCACGGAAGTCATTACGACAGTGCGGCACGCGTCCGGAAGGGCCCGGCTCCGCTGAACCTCATTGTCCCTGACTACGCCTTCACCTCCCCCACCCAGATTCGCATCGGCTGAAGAGGAAACCGCACCATGGCCATGGGCCTGCACAACAGTGACGTGAAGAATCCGGTGCTGCGCTGGGTAGACCAGCGCCTGCCGGTCATCACCATGATGCAGAAGGAATACGGAACCTTCCCGACGCCGCGAAACTTCAACTACTTTTGGAATTTCGGCGCGCTGGCGATGATCAACTTGGTCGTCATGATCGCCACCGGTATCTTCCTGGCGATGCACTACCAGCCCAATACCGTCATGGCCTTTGACAGCGTCGAGCGCATCATGCGCGACGTGAACTTTGGCTGGTTGATCCGCTACATTCACATGAATGGCGCGTCGATGTTCTTTATCGTGATCTACACCCACATTTGGCGCGGCATGTATTACGGTTCCTACAAGGCGCCGCGTGAACTGCTTTGGATGTTGGGCGTCACCATCTTCCTGTTGCTGATGGCAACCGCCTTCATGGGCTATGTTTTGCCGTGGGGCCAGATGTCGCTGTGGGGCGCGGTGGTGATCACCAATCTGTTCAGCGCCTTCCCGGTGGTTGGCGACTTCATCGTGACCCTGCTTTGGGGAGGCTTCTCCGTAGATAATCCCACGCTGAACCGCTTCTTCGCGCTGCACTACCTGATGCCGTTCATGATCGTGGGCGTGGTGTTCCTGCACATCGCGGCACTGCACATCACCGGCTCCAACAACCCGCTGGGCGTCGAGCCTAAGGGCCCGCAGGACACCATTCCGTTCCACCCCTACTACACCATCAAGGATACGGTAGGCATCGTCGTCTATTTGATGGTGTTCGCGGTGCTGGTGTTCTTCATGCCGAATTACCTGGGCCATCCAGACAACTACATCCCGGCGAACCCGCTGAGCACGCCGGCGCACATCGTGCCCGAATGGTACTTCCTGCCCTACTACGCCATCCTGCGGGCTGTGCCGAACAAGCTGGGCGGCGTGATCCTGATGTTTGCGTCCATCATGTTGTGGTTTGCCTTGCCCTGGCTCGACACCTCCAAGGTGCGTTCGATGAAGTTTCGGCCGGTTGCGCGGTTCCTGTTCCTCCTGTGGTGCGTGTCCTTCGCCACGCTGATGTATTGCGGCGGCAAGCCGGCCGAGGAGCCTTATGTGCTGATCAGCCGGCTGGCAACCGTGTATTACTTTGCCTGGTTCCTGGTGCTGCTGCCGTTGCTGGGCCGCCTTGAGCGTCCGCTGCCGCTGCCTGAAAGCATCAGTCGCGCGGTTCTGGGCATCAGGGCGCTTGGTGCGGGGCCAATGCCCGCCGGTGCGGCCGCGAAGCCGATGGAGAAGGCCTGAATCATGAAGCGCTTCCTGAAGATAGCCGCGCTCGCCGGCGCGGTTCTGGTCGCCGCCGGGCCCTCCGGACAGGCCGCGGGCGAGGCGCGTCACGCGCGTGACGGCGGCTTCGGCTTTGCCAATCTGTTTGGTAGCTTTGACCGGGCCTCGGCCCAGCGCGGCCTGCAGGTCTACAAGGAGGTATGTTCGACCTGTCATTCGATGAACCTGCTATCCTACCGAAACCTGACCGAAATCGGGCTCAGCGAAACCCAGGTGCAGGGAATTGCCGCCACATTCGAGGTAACGGACGGGCCGAATGACGAGGGTGCTATGTTCCAGCGCCCCGCCCGCCTGTCCGATCGCTTTCGACGGCCGCATCCTAATGACGCCGCCGCCCGCGCCGCTAACAACGGCGCCCTGCCGCCCGACCTGTCGGTCATGATTAAGGCGCGGCATGACGGGGCCAACTACGTCTACTCACTTCTGACCGGCTATGGTCAGGAACCGCCGCCCGGCATGACGATCGGAGATGGGATGAACTACAACCCCTACTATCCGGGCGGCCAGATCGCCATGGGCCAGGTGTTGAATGACGATCAGATCGAGTACACCGACGGCACCACTGCCAGTGCCGACCAGATGGCGCGCGACGTCACCACATTTCTCGCCTGGGCCGCTGAGCCCGAACTTGAAGCCCGGCGGCGCATGGGCATCAGGGTGCTGATCTTCTTGGGCATCGCCGGCGTGCTGACCTACCTGGTGAAGAAGAAGATCTGGGCCGACCTGAAGCCAGCCTGATCGATCGATCTGGTAGGGAATTTTCCAGCCCGGACGCCTTACCAGGGCTTCTGAAGCTCTGGAGTCCATGCATCTCGGCTGGTTGTGTTTCTGCACTGCTCTCCCAGGTGCCGGCTGTGTTGGTGAAAGGCTGGTTTTTTCCCTGGCCATTACGTCGCCTGGCGGCAAGTCAAAAGCAAAGCGACCCTTACCGGGCTGATGGCTGGACTGTGGGCCGCCATCACCGCTGTGTCGCTGGAACGTTCCTCGTACAGGTGAATCTTTGCCTGCCCGCCCCAATTCGCCTGTGATGGGGGGCCTGATCCAAAGCCAGCGGCGCGGGGTGGCGACGGGATGCACACGGCCCTGGTGGGCATCGACCAGTTGGTCGGCGCGGTCGCCCGTGGTGGTCGACGTGAGCGCGAACAAGGGGGCGGCGAGGTCGCCGCCTTGCTGGTCGATGGCCCAAAACACTTGTTCACCACGACCCCTCCCGCGGCGGCTCCGGCGTCAGCGGCCGCCTGCGATTGCAGCCGGGCGCCGAGGCAGCGCTTTTGACGCCGCACGGGCTGCGGCCGGCCTGCCGCATCGCCCGCATCAATGGTGAGCAAGCCGGCCTGCTATTCCGGCTCAAGGTGGCGGAGGCCGTTCTCAACGCCCTGCTCAGCCGCTCGGTGGCCTGGCTTCCCGGGCGGCACAGTTCCGCGCCGTCCGGCCATGGGTTAATGATGCCCCATGAGCACATCCATCCAGCCCGTCATCGGTCTCATCGGCGGCTCTGGCCTGTACGATATCGACGGGCTGGAGGACCGCGAGTGGCGCCACGTCTCCACCCCCTGGGGTGAACCTTCGGACCAGTTGCTGTTCGGCCGCCTCGCCGGCGTGCAGTGCGTTTTCCTGCCGCGCCACGGCCGCGGCCATCCCGCGCCGCCCAGTGCGCTGAACTTCCGCGCCAATATCGACGCGATGAAGCGCGCGGGGGTGACGGAAATCATTTCCCTCTCCGCTGTGGGCTCGCTCAAGGAAGAGTACCCGCCGGGTCACTTCGTCATCATCGACCAGTTCATCGACCGCACTTTCGCGCGCGAGAAGAGCTTCTTCGGCGTCGGCTGCGTCGCGCATGTCTCGGTCGCGCACCCGACCTGCCCGCGTTTGTCCGACGCCATTGAGGCCGCAGGCCGCACGCTTGGCCTGCCGATCACTCGCGGCGGCACGTACCTGGTGATGGAGGGCCCGCAATTCTCCACCCAGGCCGAGAGCAACCTCTACCGGCAATGGGGCTGCGACGTGATCGGCATGACCAACATGCCCGAGGCGAAGCTCGCCCGCGAGGCGGAGCTTTGCTACGCCTCGGTTGCGATGGTGACGGATTACGACTGCTGGCACCCGGACCATGACGCGGTGACGGTGGACCAGATCGTGCGCGTGCTGCTGTCCAACGCGGATGGTGCGCGGTCGCTGGTCAAGGCGGTCATCCCCGGGCTGGGCACGCCACGCGGCGCTTGCCCGGCGGGCTGCGACAGGGCGCTGGAACACGCCATCATCACCGCGCCCGAGAAGCGCGACCCGGCGCTGCTGGCGAAGCTGGACGCGGTGGCGGGGCGGCTGCTCAGCGCCCGCT
>JACMRO010000420.1 GCA_014376425.1 Rubritepida sp. | reverse complement strand
TGTCGGCATGGCGCATCGCGGGATCGGCCGCATCCGGGCCAATCAATGAGGATGTGCGCGTGATCAGGTCCCGGCCACGGCGGACGGTACGTCCATAAATATCGTCAGGAAGGGTGTCGGGATCGGGAATGTCCCAGGCGGGGGGCGCGACCGCCGGGGCAGCGCGCACGTGTGGGCCAGCGACCGCTGTGGGAGGCGCTGCTGGCGCCTGTGCGACGGCGGGGCCAATCTCAGTCTGCGGCGCTGCAGACTCAGTTGCTGATAGGGGACGGTTTTCCGCGGAAAGCGCGACGATGCCGATCAGCACCAGCCCTGCGATGACGACTAATGGTGCTTGCATCAGTGGTCACTCCCTGTGTGGGGTTTGTCCGGTCACTCGGCTGGGATCGCCACGGCAGAGCCGGCTGCCTTCGCCTTCACCGGTATCTTCAGGTACCGCACGCCGTTTGCCTCCGCTTCGGGGAAGCGGCCGGCACGGATGTTCACCTGGATCGACGGCAGCAGCAGCGTCGGCGCCGCCAACGTGCTGTCTCGCGCCTGGCGAAAGGCGACGAATTCGGCCTCCGTCTTGCCGTCCCTCACATGCGGATTATTCGCACGCTGCTCGGCCACGGTGCTTTGCCAGGCGAAGCGATCGCGGCCCGGTGCCTTGTAATCGTGGCAGACCCAGATTCGCGTCTCAGGCGGCAGCGCGAGGAGCCGTTGGATCGATTTCCAGAGCTGGTGGGCACCACCGCCGGGGAAATCAGCGCGCGCCGTTCCGTAGTCGTGCATAAACAGCGTATCGCCGACGAAGATATCGTTGCCGATGCGATAGGCGACATCGGCCGGCGTGTGGCCGGGGACGTGCAGCACTTCCACAGTCAAGGAACCGAGCGCGAAGATTTCACCATCCTTAAATAGCCGATCAAAGTCGCCGCCCTCCGGCTTCAGATCATGAATGTCGAAGACGGGGCGGAAGATCTTCTGCACCTCCCGGATGTGCTCGCCGATGCCGATCGGCGCTCCCGTCCTGAGCTTGAGGTAGGGCGCCGCCGTCAGGTGATCGGCGTGGGCATGGGTCTCCAGCACCCAGCGAATGGTGACGGCGGCCTCGGCTGCCGCGTCGATCAGAGCATTGGCGAAGGTCGTGTCAGCTTCTCCAGAACGGTTGTCCCAGTCCAGCACTGGATCGATGACCGCGCCGTCCTTCGTGGCGGGATCCCAGACCAAATAGCTAACGGTGTTGGTCGCCTCATCGAAGAAGGCGCGAATGAGCGGCTGTTCCATGATGTCCTCCTTTGCCCCGGGTTGAGGCTTGAACACCATATAAGCCCCCCCTTAATAAGCATAAGGTTATGAAGGGAGCAATTGGATGATGGAAGCGGCGCCAGCGACAGACATAATGGCTTTGAAGCAAAACGCCGCAGACGCTGCACGGTCGCTGCGCCTGCTCGCGAACGAGCGAAGGTTGCTGCTTCTCTGCCATCTGGTCGGTGCTGGTGAGATGACGGTCAGCGCCCTTGCTTCCAGCGTCGGTCTTTCCCAGCCGGCCCTTTCTCAACACTTGGCCATGCTGCGCGAGGACGGGTTGGTGGCCACTCGCAAGGCGTCGCAGGCGGTCTTCGACCGCCTGGCCGACGCGAAGGCGGCGCGGCTGCTGGAAGTGCTAAGCGACCTCTACTGCCCGCCCCAGACCTCCGCCGTCGAATTACACCATCAAGGACCAAACCCATGAAAACTATCACCCCACAGGATGCCGCCGCGCTGCTGCGCGACGGCGCCACCCTTATCGATGTACGCGAGCCTGATGAGCATGCCCGCGAGCGCATTCTCGGCGCACGGAGCCTCCCACTGTCACGGTTGGAAGAAACGGAGCTGGCTGTGCATGACGGCAAGCCGGTGATCTTTCACTGCCGTAGCGGCGCCCGGACCGCCGGCAATGCCGATCGGCTCAGCGCCAAGGCTGGCCTGTGCGAGGCCTACATCGTTGAAGGCGGGTTGGATGCCTGGAAGCATGCCGGGCTTCCGGTGGCGACCGATCGCCGCCAGCCGCTGGAGTTGATGCACCAAGTGCAGATCGCGGCGGGCAGCCTAGTGGTGCTTGGCGTGCTGCTGGGCGCGCTGGTCTCCCCTTGGCTTTACGCGCTGTCGGGCTTCGTCGGCGCTGGCTTGGTCTTTGCCGGCGCCACCGGCACCTGCGGCTTGGCACGCCTGCTGCGGATGATGCCCTGGAACCGTGTGCTCGCCCTGCCAGCGGTCACTGCGGCAGCGTAAGACGCCGGAAACAGCATTATGTTCGATCTCTCGATGTGCCCGAGGCGCTGATGGCCTACGAGGCCGCGCGGCATGAGCGGACCAGCCGAGTGGTGCAAGGCTCGGCCGCCAATACGCGGCGCTATCACAACCCGATTTTGGGCGATCCAGCCCGGGCGGCGGGCCATGTGGAGAGCGAGCTGGCCGCCGCCCCTGCGATGGAGCGGTTCGACTGGCTCTATCGCCATGACGCGACCACCACACCGATCACGCGAGGCAGCCCATGAGCATCACCGCACTCGGCTATATCGGCATCCGCTCCCGCAAGACAGCGGATTGGGAGGGCTTCGCCACCCGCCTTCTGGGCATGCAGCAGGTGGATCGCGGCGGAGGCTCACGCGCCTTTCGGATGGATGACCGTGCGCAGCGCCTGCTGGTCGAGGCTGGCGATGATGGGCTGGGATTTCTCGGCTGGGAGGTGGCGGATGGCGCAGCCCTCGATGCGCTGGCCAGCCGGCTGGAGGCGGCGCGCGTGCCGGTCTCGCGCGGCAGCGCGGCCCTGGCGGCGGAACGGCAGGTCACCGCGCTGATCCATTTCCAGGACCCTGAGGGCAATCGGTTGGAGGTCTTCCACGGCGCGCACCGAAGCGCGGATCCCTTTGTGCCGGGGCGGCCGATTTCGGGCTTCCGGACGGGGCCGCTCGGCATGGGGCATGCCGTGTTGCAGGTGCGCGATGCGACTGCGTTGCTGCCCTTCTACCGTAACCTTCTGGGCTTTGGGGTCAGCGATTACGCGTTGGCGCCCTACCCTCTGTATTTCCTCCATGTGAATGGCAGGCACCACTCCTTCGCCATTGTTGGCAGTGGCCAGCAGGGCTTCCACCATTTCATGGTGGAGCTCGGCATGCTGGATGATGTGGGCCAGGGCTATGACCTCGCGCAGCTGGAGCCAGGCGGCGTGGCTTTCACGCTGGGGCGCCACACCAATGATCATATGACCTCCTTCTACGCGCATTCGCCCTCGGGGTTTTTCGTTGAGTATGGCTGGGGTGCCCGCGTGATCGAGCCGCAAAACTGGGAGCCGCACGA
This sequence comes from Rubritepida sp., assembly GCA_014376425.1. Lineage (GTDB taxonomy): Bacteria > Pseudomonadota > Alphaproteobacteria > Acetobacterales > Acetobacteraceae > Rhodovarius. The sequence goes on along the minus strand of JACMRO010000420.1, from coordinate 3,718 downwards.
AACCTTCGACGGCCCGAGCCTTTGGGGGCATGAGCGGCTCTATTTGCCCGAGGGCCCGCGCGCTGCGATGCGCGAGATGCGCCTGAAGGCCGCGGCCAAGGGGCTGCGGGCGCCGATCCAGGGCCTGGATTGCCCTTGGCTCGCCGGCCTGGGCTGAGCGACGAATCACGGCGGCTGAAGCACACTATCCGTCGCCAGCAGATGCAGCGCCTCGGCCAGGTTAGCGTCAGTGTGCAGCGGCCACCATTTACCGGTATGGCGCATCCAGTGGATGTCGAAGTGGTCAGGCCTCATGCGGTCCAGGCGGGCAAAGGGCGCGTCAAATTCCTCGCCGGCGTTGTGCGGCATGCCGGACCGGTAGCGCTGCATGAAGCGGTAGCGGCCAGCCGCCCAGGCTCCCCGAATATCAACGACATAATTGAACTCCGAGGGCTCGATACGCGGCAAATGACGCGGCTTCAGGACGTCACGGATCAGCGCCTCGCAGGCGGTGATGATCGCCTGCTTCTCCGTCTCACCCACAGGCGGCGGGCGGGGTATTCGGGCGGCTGGCATCCATTGTTTGGGATGGCGCATGGACTGATTCCGGTCGGATTGTTCATCAGCGTATTCCATCGCGGCCTTCCCATCACGCCTCGGCGCGGCCGAGCGCCCCGTCAGGATGTTGCAATCCCTTGCATCCTCTGCCCTATCGCTGCAGGAAATGGATCCGGGGCAGAGGTGCGACGCTTTTTCCTTGACCGGTTAGATGAGGATCATCACCATATCTGACCAGACTAGTCAGGACGCTCCGATGCCACCTCCCCCTCCCGCCGCCAAGCGCGCTGCGCTCCCCGTCCCCGCCAGGCCGTGGCGGCTGGAGGAGGCCAAGGCGCGCCTGAGCGAGGTCGTTCGCCTGGCCCGCGAGGCCGGGCCACAGCATATCACGGTGCATGGCCGCGCGGCGGTGGTGGTGCTGTCCGCCGAGGATTATGCGCGGCTGGCGCCCGCCGCTTCGTCGTCCTTGGCGGCCCTGTTCGGCACCGGCCCCTTCGCCCGCCTGGAAAGATTCGACCCCGACGCGGCGCGGGACTGCCCGCCGCTGCGCGATCCTGTCCGTTTCTGAGCGCGTGAACAGCCCTGGAGCGCGCGGCTGGCTGCTCGACACCAACGTCATCTCGGAACTGCGCAAGGGGGCGGGTTGCGACCCAGCCGTGGCTGCCTGGGCCGGGAGAGTGCCACCAGTGGCGTGCTACCTAAGCCGGGTGACGGTAGCGGAGATTGTCTTCGGGATCGAGCGCGTCGCCGATCCTGGCTTTCGCGCAGAACTCGAAGCCTGGCTGCGCGACGGGGTGCGGGCGTGGTTCGGCGCCAGGATCCTGGAGGTGGATGAGGCTGTGCTGCTCGCCTGGCGCCACCTCGTCGTCAAAGGCCAGAAGGCGCGCTACACATACTCCCAGCCGGACGCCCTCATTGTTGCGACGGCGCGCGTGCACGGCTTGGCCATCGTCACGCGGAACGTCGAGGATTTCGTGCAGGCGAAGCTGCCGATCCTCAATCCGTGGGCATGGAGCGAGGTTTGACGCGAAGCGCCTGAGCAGAGAACTTACTTTCCCGGTTCCTACCGCTGCTCCAGTCGGTTTTCCAACCATTCCCAGTCCCGACTACCGGCGCTGTGAGGCGCAGGTTTTCTGCGGTTCTCCACGCGGACCTTGATGGCGCGGTAGCGGAACGAGCCTGGAATTCTCTCTCTGAGGGGCCCTCTCTCTCTCTGAACCTTGAGGATGGCCCACAAGGCTGAATACACTGAAATTGTGCAGTATTAGTCTAAAGTGGGCGGGCATGAGTTGCGCTGCCTATCGCCTCCCGGCCGAGTCTGGGAGCGCCAATCTCCATCCCCAACCGACGCCAGAGCGCCTAGAACCCGCGGCAGGCAAGTCCGCTACACTCCGGTCGCCGAGCGGAATCCGATGGCGCCATGGGCGGTCTTCTTCGCCAGCGACACTCATTTCGGCCACGCCGGAGCACGCGGGCTCTATCGGCGGCTCGGCAGGCGAACAAGATCGTACCGTGCAAATGGGCCGGCACGCCGAACAAGGGCAGCGGGTTGCGCACCGCGGATGAGACCATCTCCGAATACCAGCACGCCGGTCTGCGGGTGCAGAACTTCCGGATCCCCGACAATGTGCTGCGCCTCGCCCGCCACAAGGGCCGCGGCATCGAGACAGAGCACCCCGCGGTGTTCGCGGTGGTGCTGCCGGCGTTCCTGATGCGGACTTACACGGACGAGGGCGAGGTCGTGCTCGAGCCCTTCGGAGGCTTGGGCACCACCATTCTAGCAGGCCAGCGACCCAAACGCCGCGTGCGCGCCATCGAACTGGCGCCGGCCTATGTCGACCTGGCCGTGGCGCGCCTCGTCCCCTCTGAGAAGGCCGGCATCGCCATCACGCGCGGCGGGAGGTCGCCGCCATGCAGAAACTGGTGCCTGCAGGAGCGCGCAGGCCAGCGCTGATTCCCCGCGTTTGCACGCAGCCGGCGTTCGGCTAGGGTTTTCTCAGAAGCGCGCCGCCATCAAGCGAAGACGCGCCAGCTAGGGAGCCTTCATGCGCCGCTTTCTCCTTGCCCTGCTGCTGGGCCTGACCACCCTCTCCGCGTCGGCCTTCGCCTGGCCCGAACGGCCCGTCACCATCATCGCGCCCTTCGGCCCCGGCACCTCCGTCGACATCGTGGCGCGGTTGCTGGCGCCTCGGCTGCAGGCCGCGTGGGGCCAGCCGGTGACGGTGCTCAACGTGCCTGGCTCCGCCGGCATCATCGGCGTTGAGCGGGCCGTGCGGGCCAACGATGGCCACACCATTTTGCTGTCGGCGGATGCCGCCATCGTCGTGCGCATCAGCATGGCGCCGCGCCCGCCTTATGATCCGCGCCATGACCTGGCCCCCATCACCCTGATTGGGCGCACCACCAACATCCTGGTTGTCGGCAACAACCAGCCGATCCAGAACCTCGCCGACCTCGTGGCGCTGGCCCGCACGCGTCCCGGCACCGTCACCTTCGGCCATGCCGGCAATGGCACCTCGCAGCATATCGGCGGCGAGATGCTGGCCCAGATGGCCGGTGTGGAGTTGACTGGCGTCGCCTACAACGAGCCCGCCTCGCAGATCCAGGACGTGCTGACTGGGCGCGTCACCATGTCGTTCCAGAGCGGCGTGGTGGCGTTGCCACGGCTGCGCGACAACGCTTGGCGCGCTATCGCCGTATCGGCGCCCGAACGCATGGCGGCCCTGCCAGAAGTACCGACTGTGGCCGAGCTCGGCTATCCGGGCTTCGACGCTGTGGCCTGGCTCGGCGTGCTGGCGCCGGCATCGATGCCGGCGGCCAATGTCGCGCGCGTCAATCGCGACGTGGTGGCTGCCCTGGCTGAGCCAGAGATGCGCGCCCGCCTCAGTGACCTCGGGGTCGACATCGTGGGCAGTTCGCCGGGCGAGTTCCGGGCGCTGATCGAACGCGAAATCCCCCGCATGGCCGGCGTGCTCAGCCGCGCCGGCATCCGCCCGGAGTAATTGGCCTGCCGCTGCTTGAGCTGGGAAGTGCACATCCGACCAGGCCTTATGGTGGTCTGCCGCAGGGCAACCATGCCACTATGGATTTCGATGGCTCCCAGCCCCACTACGCTGGCCAGGGTGATCAGCGCGGTGATTATGGGATTCTCCGCGGTTCCGGCCGCCTAACGCATGCGGGT
>JACMRO010000419.1 GCA_014376425.1 Rubritepida sp. | reverse complement strand
TGGTCGCGAGGTCGAAGTAGATCAGCACGTTGCGGCAGAAGATGACGTCGAAGCGGCCCAGCCCCCGCTGATCCTGCAACAGATTGGCCTGCTGAAAGCGGATATGGCCGCGCAGATGGTCGCGCGCGCGCCAGCGGGTCTCGACCTGGGTGAAATGCTTCATCAGCTGGCGGATCGGCAGCCCGCGCTGCACCTCGAACTGGGTGAAAACCCCCTCCCGCGCCCGTTCCACCACCGCCGCGGTCAGGTCGGTACCGATGATCTCGAAGCGGCGCGATTTCATCGCCGGCTCCGCCTCCTGCGCCTCAGCCAGCAGGATGGCGATGGAATAGGCCTCCTGCCCGGTCGAACACGCCGCCGACCAGATGCGGATAGGCGTGGCCGCAGGGCGGCTGCGGTGCAGGTAAGGCAGGATGGACTTCAAATGGTCGAAGGGTTTGCCGTCGCGGAAGAAGTGGCTCTCGTTGGTGGTCAGCAGCTCGGCCATTTCCTGCGCCAGCCTGTCGGCGCCCGGGCCGCGCAGCTTCATCGCCAGCGCATCCAGGCTGGGCAACCCCTCGCGCTTCAGCAGCGGTGCCAGGCGGGTATCGAGCATGTAGTCCTGGTCGGCCGTCAGCACGCCGCCCGAGCGCTGCTTCGTGATGCCCGCGAGGAACTGGAAAGTCGCCGAATTCATGCCGAAAGCCTTGCACGCATGGGGTTGAGGGCGGCCAGGAGATGCCCGGCCAGGGCTTCGGGCGGCGCCTGGATGCGCGCGAGGCCCGCCTTCGCCACGGCACCGGGCATGCCCCAGACGACGCTGCTTGCCTCGTCCTGAGCGATCACCTCGCCGCCGGCAGCGATCACTGCCCGGCAGCCGCGCAACCCGTCCTGGCCCATGCCGGTCAGCACCACCGCCAGCAGGTCGCGGCCGTAGAGCGTGGCCAGGGCGCGTAGCATCGGGTCGGCCGCCGGCCGGCAATAATTCTCGGGCGGGTCGCCGGTCAGCGCGACGCAGGGGCCACCCGGCCCGGCGCGGGGCACCAGATGCCGGTCGCCCGGGGCCACATAGACGTGGCCCGGACGCAGCAGCTCGCCCGCCACCGCCTCGGCGCAGCGCGGGCCACCCAGCCCATCCAGGTGTTGCGCCAGCATGGCGGTGAAGCCAGGCGGCATGTGCTGGGTCACCAGCACCGGCACCGCCAGGTTGCGCGGTAATTTGCCGATCAGGCTGGCCAGTGCCTGCGGCCCGCCGGTGGAGGAGGCGATGGCGATGGCGCGCGGCCGCACCGTCAGCGCGACGGCGGGCGCCGTGCCGGGTGCCGGACCGGGCCCCGTGCCGGGCACAGTGGCGGGCTTGGCGCGCACCCGGCCCCAGCCCTTCACCTTGGCCAGCAGCTCGGCCCGGAAGGCGGGGTCCGCCATCCCGCCGGTGCCGCCCCCGCCCGCGCCCCCCTGGGCCGCCCCGTGGGCCGCGCTGGGCTTGGGAATGTAGTCGGACGCGCCGGCGCCCATCGCCGCCATCGTCTGGCTGGCGCCGCGCTGGGTCAGCGCGCTGGCCACGATAACCACTGGCCGCGGTTGGCTCTTCAGCAGCAATGGCAGCGCGGTCATGCCGTCCATCACCGGCATTTCCAGGTCGAGCAGGATGACCTCGGCCCGGTCGGCAGGCGCTGCCCGCTCCATGGCGTCCAGCGCCGCGCGGCCGTTCCCGACCCGCGCGACGATGCGGATGGCCGGGTCGCTCTCCAGCAACCGCGCCAGCGCGCCGCGGACGACGGCGCTGTCGTCGCACAGCATGACCCGCAGGGGATTGCTCATGCCTCAGGCGGCCCGAAGCCCACCAGGGCCAGCTTGTCCATCAGGATGGCCTCGTCGAAGGGCTTCATCACATACTCGTCGGCGCCCGCCTCGATGCCTTCCATGATCTTCTCGGCCGCCGCCTCTGTCGTGCACATCACCACCGTGGGCCCGGACGGTCCGTATTCCGCCCGCAGCGCACGCAGGAATTCGATGCCGTCCATCACCGGCATGTTGCGGTCCAGCAGCACGAGACGTGGCATCGCGGCCTCCACCGCGTCCAGCGCCTGTCGGCCGTCCGCGGCCTCGCGCACCGCAAAGCCGTGCTTCTCCAGGATGCGGCGCGCCACCTTGCGCACCACCGCGCTGTCATCGACCACCAAGCATTGCGTGCTCATGGCGTGCTCCTCAACTCAACCGCATCAGGCATTCGACGTCCATCACCACCAGCAGGCTTTCGCCCAGCCGGTGCACACCCAGCGACACCTCCTTCCAGGACGCGTCCAGCGTCGGCGGGTTGGCCGCGCGTTCGGCCGGGCTCAGCGTCAGCACCTCGCCCACCTGGTCGGCCAGCAGCGAGTAGAGCTCGCCCTGGTGCTCGACCACGACGGACATGGGTCTCTCCCCCGCAGGCCGCGGCGGCAGCGACAACCGCCGGCGCAGATCGACCGCGGTGACGATACGGCCGCGCAGGTTCAGGCTGCCCGCCACCTCGGGCGGCGCCAGCGGAATGCGGGTGATGGTCTGCGGCCCCAGCACGTCGCGCACCGCCAGCACGGGCACGCCGCAGAGCTGCCCCGCCACGGTCAGCGTCAGCACCAGCTGCGAGGCATCGCCGCCGGGAGCGCCGGCTTGCCCGGCACCGGGCCGATCCAGTGTTTCGGTCGTCATTTGCGTTCTCCTAAACCGGGCAGTCGAGCGGTGCGGTGATACCGCGCAGCTCCAGCGCCTGCGCCAGGCTGCCCCCCAGCGCGTGGCGATCGAATTTGGCGACGTAATCGGTGAAGCCGGCGCGGCGGCCGGCCTCCACATCGGCAGGCTCCGCCCGGCCCGACAGGGCGATCACCGGCAGGTCCGCCCATGGCCCGCCGTCGCGAATCGCACGGACAAGCTGGAAGCCGTCCATCTCGGGCATGTTGATGTCGGAGATGATGGCGTCGAACATCTCGCCCGCCTCACGCAGCCGCAGCGCCTCGCGACCATGCGGCACGCCAATGACGTTGTAGCCGGCCGCCGACAGCGCGGGCACCACCAGGTGGCGGAAGAAGGCGCCGTCCTCCACCAGCAGGATGCGCGGCGGCGCCTGCCTGGCGGTAGCGGCCTGGCTGAACCCGTCCTCCCCGCCCA
>JACMRO010000418.1 GCA_014376425.1 Rubritepida sp. | reverse complement strand
CAGGTCGTAATTGCTGGTGGTGGCGTCCGAATCGCTCATCGCGCGCAGTCTCCGCTCATGAATGGCGGGGGCTACGGGCAATGCTGCACTGCGGCAAGTCTGCCACGGTGAGCAGTAAGGGGGCTAGTTCTTGGCCTTGTCCACCAGCGCGTTCGCTTTGATCCATGGCATCATGGCGCGGAGCTTCTCACCCACCGCTTCGATCGGATGTTCGGAAAGCTTGCGGCGCGTGGCCTTGAAGCTGGCCTGGTTGACGCGGTTTTCGAGCATCCAGTCACGGGCGAACTTGCCGGTCTGAATGTCGTCCAGCACGCGCTTCATCTCGGCCTTGGTCTCGGAGGTGATGATGCGAGGCCCGGTGACGTACTCGCCGTACTCGGCCGTGTTGCTGATCGAGTAGTTCATGTTGGCGATGCCGCCTTCATAGATCAGGTCGACGATCAATTTCACTTCGTGCAGGCATTCGAAATAGGCCATTTCCGGTGCATACCCGGCCTCAACCAGGGTTTCGAAGCCGGCCTTGATCAGTTCGACCAGGCCGCCGCAGAGGACGGCCTGCTCGCCGAACAGGTCGGTTTCGCATTCCTCCTTGAAGGTGGTCTCGATGACGCCGGCGCGGCCACCGCCGACCGCGGATGCGTAGGATAGCGCGATCTCAAGTGCGTTGCCGGAGGGGTTCTGGGCCACGGCCACCAGGCAGGGAACGCCGCCGCCGCGCTGGTATTCGCTCCGGACGGTGTGGCCCGGGCCCTTCGGCGCGATCATGAACACGTCGAGGTCCGGCCGCGGGTCGAGCAGGTTGAAGTGCACGTTCAGGCCATGCGCGAAGGCGAGCGCGGCGCCGGGCTTCATGTTGTCGTGCAGGTGCTCGCGGTACAAATCGCCCTGGCCCTCATCGGGGGTGAGCAGCATGATGACATCGGCCCATTTCGCTGCTTCGGCAGGGGTCACCACCTTGAAACCCATCGCCTCAGCCTTTTTGGCCGAACCGCCGGGGCGCAGGCCAATGGCGACATCGGCCACGCCGCTTTCGCGGATGTTGAGGGCATGGGCGTGACCCTGGCTGCCGAAGCCGACGATCGCGACCTTCTTGGCCTTGATCAGGTTCACATCGGCATCTCGGTCGTAATACACGCGCATCGCGGGGCGCTCCTCTTTTTTTGCTTAAGTCGAAAATGTCAGGCGGCGGTGTGCCTTGCTGCGGACTGGATGGCAACCAGGGCTAAAGCGCCCGCACCCCACGCGCAATCGCCAACGCCCCGGTCCGGCACACCTCCAGCAGCCCCAGCGGTCGCATCAGCGCGCAGAACGCATCGATCTTCTCCGCATTCCCCGTCATCTCGAACACGAAGCTCCCCACCGTCGCATCCACCACCCGCGCCCGGAACGCATCGGCCAGCCGCAGCGCCTCCACCCGGTGGTCGCCCACTCCCACCACCTTGATCAGCGCCAGCTCACGCGTCAGGTGCGGGCCTTCCTGGCCCAGATCGCTCACCTTGTGCACCGGCACCAGCCGATCCAGCTGCGCCTTTATCTGCTCGATGATCATCTCGGTGCCGCTGGTCACCACGGTGATGCGGCTGATCTGCCGCGTCGCATCCACCGGCGCCACGGTCAGGCTCTCGATGTTGTAGCCACGCCCCGAGAACAGTCCGATGACGCGGGCCAGGACGCCGGCCTCGTTCTCCACGAGGACCGCGATGGTTGCTGTGCGTTCCATCGGCTCAGGCGATCAGATGGCGGATCTGGCAGGCCGGTAGCCCGGCCAAGCGTAGCGTTCGGGGACGGATATGCATCAGACCAGCACCAAGCCTTCATCGGTCACGCTCGCGACCCTACCCGCGCCAGCCTGCCCCAGGATCATCTCGTTATGCGCGGCCCCCGATGGGATCATCGGAAACACGTTCTCATCCTTGGCGACGCAGATGTCGGCGACCACCGGCCCGGGGTGCGCCAGCATCTCGCGGATCACGTCATCCAGCTGGTCGGCATGCGTCGCCCGCATGCCGCGCGCGTGGAACGCCTCCGCCAGCTTGACGAAATCGGGCAGCGCCTCGGAATAGCTTTCCGAATACCGGCTGCCATGCAGCAGTTCCTGCCACTGCCGCACCATGCCCATGTATTCGTTGTTCAAGATGAAGACCTTCACCGGCAGCCGGTACTGCGCCAGCGTCGCCATCTCCTGGATGTTCATCAGGATCGACGCCTCGCCGGCGATGTCGATGCACAGCGCGTCGGGATGCGCGATCTGCACGCCCATCGCCGCCGGCAGGCCGTAGCCCATGGTGCCCAGGCCGCCACTGGTCATCCAGCGGTTCGGTTTTTCGAAGCCGAAATACTGCGCCGCCCACATCTGGTGCTGGCCCACCTCGGTCGAGATGAAAGTCTCGCGGCCGAGTTCCTTGGTGATCTCGTACAGGCGCTTCACCGCGTGCTGCGGCTTGATGATGCTGCCCTGCTGGACGTAGGCCAGGCAGTCCTGCTTGCGCCATTCGTCGATCTGCCGCCACCAGGCCACCTGCGCGTCCTTCGCCGGCGGTGTAGGGTCTTCGTTCCAGCATGCGATCAGCGCCGCCAGCACCCGGCCGGCATCGCCCACGATCGGCACGTCGACACGGACGTTCTTGTTGATCGAGGACGGATCGATGTCGGCATGGATCTTCTTCGAGCCGGGGCTGAACGCATCCAGTCGGCCAGTGATTCGATCGTCGAAACGGGCGCCGATATTGAGCATGACGTCGCAGCCATGCATGACCAGGTTGGCCTCGTAGGTACCGTGCATGCCCAACATGCCCAGAAACTGCGGGTCGGTGGAGGGATAAGCCCCCAACCCCATCAGCGTGTT
>JACMRO010000417.1 GCA_014376425.1 Rubritepida sp. | reverse complement strand
GTGTGGGTACCGCGCTCGGTCACTTCGCCCTCCTGCAACACCAGGATTTCGTCGGCATCGTCCACGGTGGACAGGCGGTGGGCAATAACCAATGTCGTCCGGTTCGCGGCAACCAGCCGCAACGCCTGCTGAATTTCCTGTTCGGTGCGGGTGTCCAGCGCGCTGGTCGCCTCGTCCAGGATCAGGATGCGCGGGTTCTTCAGGATGGTGCGCGCGATGGCGACGCGCTGCTTCTCGCCGCCGGACAGCTTTAGCCCTCGCTCGCCCACCATGGTGTCGTAGCCATCGGGCATGCGCAGGACGAAGTCGTGCACCTGGGCCAGCTTCGCCGCCTCGACGATCTCGTCCTCGGTGGCGTCGGGGCGGCCGTAGCCGATGTTATAGCGGATGGTGTCGTTGAACAGCACCGTGTCCTGCGGCACCACGCCGATGGCCTGGCGAAGGCTGTCCTGGGTCACCTGCGTGATGTCCGCGCCGTCCACGGTGATACGCCCGCCGGTGACGTCATAGAAGCGGAACAGCAGGCGGGAGAGGGTGGATTTGCCCGCCCCGGTGGGCCCGACCACCGCCAGCATCTTTCCCGCCGGCACCGAGAAGGAGACGCCCTTGAGGATCTGACGGTCCTCCCGATAGGCGAAGCGCACATTCTCGAAGGCCAGGGCGCCGGGACCGGGGGGCAGGTCTGGGGCGCCGGGTGCGTCGGCCACCTCGCGCTCCTCGCGCAGCAGGCGGAACATGGCTTCCATGTCGGTCAGGCCCTGCTTCATCTCGCGGTAGACGAAACCCAGGAAGTTGAGCGGGATGAACAGCTGGATCATGTAGGTGTTGACCAGCACGAAGTCGCCCACCGTCATCCGCCCCGCCACCACGCCATAAGCCGCCATCACCATGATGATGGTCAGCGAGCAGGCGATGAGGAATTGCTGGCCGCCATTGAGGCCGTTGAGTGAGACCTCCGACTGGGTCCAGGCCTTTTCGTAGCGCGACAGGGAGGCGTCGTAACGGCGCGCCTCGTGCTTTTCATTGCCGAAATACTTCACCGTCTCGAAATTCAGCAGGCTGTCGATGGCGCGGGTGTTGGCCTGCTGGTCGGTCTCGTTCATCCGGCGGCGGAATTGCAGCCGCCAGTCGGTGAACATCAGGGTGAAGGCGATGTAGATGCCCACCGTCCCCAGCGTCACCAGCGCGAAGGAGATGTCGAACATCGTCCACAGGATGATCGAGACCATCAGGATCTCGAGCAGCGTGGGGATGATGTTGAACAGCATGAAGTCGAGCACGAAGGTGATGCCGCGCACGCCACGCTCGATCAGGCGGGTCAGCCCGCCGGTCTGCCGGTCCAGGTGATAACGCAAACTGAGCGCGTGCAGGTGCTGGAAGACCTGCAGCGCGATCTGGCGCGTGGCGCGGGCTTGTACCTTGGTGAAGACGGCGTCGCGCAATTCGGCGAAGCCGCTGCTCAGCGCGCGGATGAGGCCATAGGCCACGACCATGGCGATGGGCACGGCGACGATGGCGGCGGGACCGGCGGTGGGCGCCAAGGCGTCGACCGCGCGGGCATAGAACACCGGCACCAGCACGTTGGCGCCCTTGGCCAGCAGCAACAGCGCCAGCGAGATGACGACGCGAGCGCGCAGCTCCGGCTCGCCCACGGGCCAGAGATAGGGGGCGAGGTTCTTCAGCGTGTCCCAGTGGGAACGCTCGACGGTCAGGTCTGGCTTGGTCATTGCATGGGGAGATAGGCGCGGCAGGGGTCCGTGCACACCCTGAGGGCCGCCGCGGTTGGGGGGTGCCCCCTTTGCGGGCCGCCCCTCAGCGCACCGCCATGCGCGCCCTGCACCACCACGCCGTGCCCAGCATCCCCACCCCCGCCAGGGCGAAGGCTGGGCGGTAGCCGGCGCTCGCCATCACGCTGGCGAAGACCAGCGCGCCGGTGGTCTGGCCCATGAACAGGCTCATCGCGAAGGCGGAGACGGCGGTGGCGCGGGCTTCGGGCAGCGCTTCGGTGGCGCGGGCCTGCAACACGCCGTGAAAACTGTAGAACAGGAAGCCGGCGGTGACCTGCGACGCCGCCACGACCTGCCAGTTCGGCGCCGCGGCCACCACCAGCAGGCAGCCGCCGAGCCCGATGCCACCCCACAGCAGCAGCCCTTTCTCACCAGCGCGGACCACCAGGCGGCGTGCCACGCGGGTGTAGAGCAGCGCGCCCAGCGCGAAACTGGCCACGATCAGCCCAGCGCGGCTGGGCGACAACGCAAAATCCTCGATGAGGAAGGAGGCGATGAACGGGAAGGCACCACCGAACAGCAGCATCCCGTCCAGAAACGCCGCCACCATGAGCAGCCTGGCGGTGGGCTGGGCCAGCAGCCTTCTGTACATCGCAAACCCGCTGCTGCCGCCCGGCAGGGGAGCGGCGCGCCACATCGCCGGCCCCAGCCGGACAGCGAGCAGCAGCCCGATAGCCGTGGTGAAGGCGCCGAACACGAGAAAGGACGCGCGCCAGCCGAAATACTCACCCAGAATGCCCGAAAGCGGGCCGGTCAGCATCTGTGCCAGCACGTTGCCGATGAGGAACTGGCCGAGCACCGCCTGGCGTTCGGAATACGGCACGGAGTCGCCGATATGCGCCATCAGCAACGGGATGACGGCGCCCGACACCAGCCCGCCCAGCGCCCGCAGCACGGCCAGCTGGGTCAGGCTACCGGAAAATTCGGCGGCGACGGTGAACAGGCCGAACAGTACCAGGGCAAGCGACGCCACCTTGAGTTTGCCAAAACGGTCGCCGGCCGGGCCGGTGCCGATCTGGCCGCCGGCATAGGTGATCATGAAGGCCGCGATGAGGATGGAGACCGACGAGGTCGGCACACCGAAATCGGTGCCGATCAGCGGCAGGAGCGGGTCCAGAATGCGCATGCCGGCGCCCGAGGCGAAGCCGGCCATGGCGATCAGCGCGATGGAGGTGGTGGCGCCGGCCGGGGCGGAGCCAGCGCGGCCAGGGATTTCGGGCGCGTTCACGCCCGGCGCGCGCGCTCGGATTCAGTCTTCAGCTGCCCGCAGGCGGCAAGGATGTCGCGCCCACGCGGCCTGCGGATCGGGCTGGAATAGCCCGCCGCGTTCAGCACCTCGGCAAAGCCGCGCAGCGCTTCGGGCGTGCTGGTCTTGTACGGGCTGCCGGGCCAGGGGTTGAAGGGGATCAGGTTGACCTTGGCGGGAATGCCTTCCAGCAAATGCACCAGTTCGTGCGCCTCGGCGATGCTGTCATTCACCCCTCTGAGCATGACGTATTCGAAGGTGATGCGCCGCGCATTTGACGCGCCGGGATAGCGCCGGCAGGCCGCCAGCAGCTCCGCGATGGGGTATTTCCGGTTCAGCGGCACGATCTCATCACGCAGCGCGTCGTTCGTGGCATGCAGCGAGACGGCCAGGTTGACCCCCAGCTCCTGGCCGCAGAGATCCATCATCGGCACCACGCCCGAGGTGCTGAGCGTGATGCGGCGCCGCGACAGCGCGATGCCCTCGTGGTCCATGATGATGGTCAGCGCCGCGGCCAGGTTCTCGTAGTTGTAGAGCGGTTCGCCCATGCCCATCACGACGATGTTGGAGAGCTTTCGGCCTCCATCACCCTCACCGTCCCCCGCTCCACCCGTGGGCGTCGGCCACTCGCCGTAGGAGTCGCGGGCGGCCATGAACTGCCCGACGATCTCGGCTACGCCCAAGTTGCGCACCAGCTTCTGGGTTCCCGTGTGGCAGAAGGTGCAACTCAACGTGCAGCCGACCTGGGTGGAGATGCACAGCGCGCCACGGTCGTCATCGGGGATGTAGACGGTCTCGACCTGCTGCTCGTCGCGGAAGCGGAACAGCCATTTGCGGGTGCCGTCGCTGCTGGTCTGCTCGGTGGCCACGCCGGGGCGGCCAATGACGAATTTTTCCGAAAGCTTCGCCTGAAGCGGCCTGGCGATGCTGTTCATCACCGAAAAATCGGTCGCGCCCTGATGGTAGATCCAGTGCCAGAGCTGCTTGGCGCGGAACGGCTTCTCGCCGATCGCGACCATCTCGGCCGCCAGCTGCTCGCGCGTCATCCCCACCAGTTCGCGCCGGCCATCGGCCAGGGTGGCGCCGGGCGGGGCGAAGATCGCGGATTTGGCGCGGATGCGCTCGCGCTCGCCGGCATCGAGCAGGGCTTCCGGCGCCATGACGCGCAGCGCCTGCGGAAAGGCCCCCGGCTTTCTGGTTGGGTGGGGCGTCACCGCCGGGCCGGGGGCGCCGGGCATTCGCGGGTGATGGCGTCGTAGGCGGCGGAGAAGCCGGCCAGCGGAAACTGGTCCGACACCGTGCCGCGGTTGTTGGGGCCGGGCGCGCGGGCCAGCGCCTCGCGTCCGCCGCGCATCGCGGCTACGGCGGCGCGGCCGTCGCGCAGGAAGGCGCTGTCCTGCGCGGTGTAGGCCGGCAGGGTGGTCTCGCCGATGCTCAGCCGCAGCTCGGCGCTGCGGGCGTAGGTGTAGCCACTACGAATGGCGACCTGGTCGCGGCCGGTGGGGCGGTGGGTCACCAGCAAGGATACCTGGGCCGGGGCGCGGCCTGGCATGCCCTCGCTGCGCGTGGCGCGGGCGAAGGCATAGCAGTATTTCACCCCGTTCTCGGTGTGGGTGGCGGCCGTCCAGGACTGAAAGGTGCCGAGCGAGCGGGGCCCGGCCGGCGCACGGCTCTGCGCGAGGGCCGGCGCCGCCAGCAATAAAGCGGCGAGGATGAGGAAACGCATGACGGGTAGATACGCCCGCGCATCGCTCACGGCAAACGTGGGCGCACGGCCAGGGGCCGGAACTGCCAGCCCAGGAACCCCGCCCCCAGCGCCAGCCCCACCCAATGCGGCGCCGGCAGGCCGAACAGCCCGAACAGCGCCGGGAACAGCAGCATCAGCCCCACCAGGGTCAGCAGCCCGCGTCCCCAGGCCGCCAGCGCGTGCCGGGCGAAGCCCTGGCAGGCGGCAGCCAGCGCGGCCAGGCCGGCGGTGGCGAGGAAGATCTGCCACGCCACATCGCCCCAGTTCATGGTCGGTGTCAGGTTCAGCAGCAGGCCCACCCCCTCGGGGTCGGTGACGAAGACGAAGGGCAGGATGAAGGCCGGCAGGGTGTATTTCCAGGCCATCAGGGTGGTGCGGTAGGGGCCGGCGCCGGTAATGGCGGCGGCGGCGAAGGGCGACAGCGCGGTGGGCGGCGAGACCTCGCTCAAGACCGCGTAGTAGAAGACGAACATGTGCGCGGCATAATCGGGCACCCCCAGCTTCATCAATGCGGGGGCCGCCACCACGGCGCAGATGATGTAGCTGGCGGTGACCGGCACCGCGAGGCCGACGACCCAGACGATCAGCGCGGTGTAGATGGCGGTGATGACCAGCGACCCGCCGGCCGCCTGGATCGCGATGTCGGAGAATTTCAGCCCCAGCCCGGTCAGGGTGATGACGCCCACGATGATGCCCGCGCAGGCGCAGGTCGCCGCGATGCCGATGGACTGGATGGCGCCGTCGGCCAGCGTCCGCGCCAGCTTGGCCGGCCAGAGCGCGTGCTCCTTCGACAGGAAGGACAGCGCCACCGCCAGCCCCATGGCGTAGAGCACCGCCAGCGTGGCCGAGTAGCCGAGGCCCATGAAGAAGATGATCGCGATCAGGCTGGTGAAGTGGTACCAGCCGCGCCGGAACATCTTTCCCACCGGCTCGACCACCATCGGCGGCGGCTCGCGGTAGTCCGCCCGGCCACGGATGCGGCGCTGGTCCAACTCCACCATGAACAGCAACCCGGCGTAGTAAAGGCAGGTCGGCACCGCCGCCATCAGCAGCACGTCGAGGTAGCTGATCTTGAGGTACTCGGCGATCAGGAAGGCGGCGGCGCCCATGATCGGCGGGGATATGATCGCGCCCAGCCCACCGGCCGCCAGCAGCCCACCGGCGTCGTCGCCCTTGTAGCCGACCTGGCGCATCATCGGCCACGCTACGGTGCCGATGGTGACGGTGGTGGCGGGGCCCGAGCCGGACGGGGCGCCCCGCAGGGAGGCGCTCAGCACCACCGTCCGCCCGGCGCTGGCGGGCTTGCCGCCGGTGGCCGAAAAACTGAAATCGACGAAATACTTGCCGGCGCCGGAATTGCTGAGGATGGCGCCGTAGATGGTGAACAGGATGATGAGGGTGGCGGATACATCCACCGCGGTGCCAAAAATTCCCTCCAGCGCGATGGAGAGATGCGGCACCAGCCGCTCGGCGTCGTAGCCGCGATGCGTCCAGGGCGCGGGCAGGTGGTTGCCGAAGAAGGCGTAGAGCATGAAGGCAATGGCGACGACCGGCATGATCCAGCCGGTGGCGCGGCGCGTGGCTTCCAGCACCAGCGCGATCAGCAGCCAGCCGACGACGATGTCCATCGGCTCGGGGAAGATAATGCGGTCCTGCAGGTCGTCGCCGCCCGAGATCAGGTACCAGGTGACGTAGATGCCGGCGGCCACCAGCGCCCAGTCCCAGGGCATGAAGCGGTGCCGGAACCGGCGCATCGCCGGGTAGAGCAGGAAGGCCAGCACCATGGTGAAGCCAACATGGGCGAAGCGCAGCGTGGTGGTCGGCACGATGTCCCAGGCGGCCCAGAGGTGGAACAGGCTCATGGCCAGGGCGATCCCGGTGGCGACGTAACCAAGCACGCCGGTGAAGCGGTTGGCGGCGCCCTCCTCGCTTTCGATCAGCTGGGTGATGCGCTGCGCGGTCGCAGCGTCCACCTGGCCCAGGTCGATTTCGGGGGGGAGGGAGCTTTGGGTGCCGGACATGCGCGGTCCTTGTTCATTCAACAAATGTTACGCCTTCATGGCCCCGCCGCCCGAAAATGTCACGCCGGGGGGGCGGTCAGGGCGTCTCGGCCAGTGTGACCCGCAGGGCGCGGCGCAGCTTGGCGATGCCAGCGCGCGGATGGCCACTGGCGCACAGCGCGGTGCCTTCCTGCGCCAGTTGCGCAGCCGGGCTGCCGGCAACGCCCGGGGTGGCGGAAATCCGCTCAAGCAGCACCTGGCAATAGGCGTCGTTGACGGTGGTGACGCGCAGCGGCGGCTCGGCCTGGGCCAGGGCGGGCGTAAACGTCAGAAACAGCGCTAAGGTCAGGCGTCGGGCCATCGGGGAGTGATGCGCCGTGCGGCTTCAACCCAGCATGGGCTGTGGATGAAGGAAGGGTCATGCCCTACCGCCCATTCGGGGCTAAGGGAAATGGCATGATCCTGCGCCGCCTCATCTTGTCCCTGCTCGTCGCAGGCATCGCGGCACTGCTGGTGTGGCTGGTGGCGCGGGCGATGGCGCCGGGTGGGCTGGGCGTCTGGGAATGGCTGGCCCTGCTGGCCTTCGCTGGCACCGCGCCCTGGACGGCGCTGTGCGCGGCGAATGCTGTGCTGGGATTTGCGCTCCTGATGGCCACGCGTGACGCGCCCGCACACCTGCTGCCGGCGCTGCGCCAGGCTGGCCCGCCACAGGCCCGCACCGCCATCATCGTCTGCATTCGCCAGGAACCCATGGCGGCCGTGCTGCCGCCCCTGGCGCGGTTGATGGCCGGCCTGCCGGCAGCGCATTTCACCCTGTGGTTCCTCAGTGACAGCACGGGCGACAGCACGGGCGACATAGCGGCCGAACGGGCGGCGGCGCTGTCCATCGCCGGCGCGCGATACCGCCACCGGCCGGTCAACACCGGCTTCAAGGCCGGCAACGTGATGGATTTCTGCGACCACCACGCTGATGGCCATGACTTTATGCTGTGCCTTGATGCCGACAGCGAGATGTCTGCCGCCGCGGTGCTGCGCCTGGTCGGGCTGATGCAGGCAGACCCGCGCATCGCCATCATCCAGCAACTGATCGTGGGGCGCCCGGCCGGCGCCGCCTTCCCCCGGCTGTTCCAGTTCGGCATGCGGGCGGGGATGCGAAACTGGGCCACCGGCCAGGCTTGGTGGCAGGGCGATGAGGGGCCGTATTGGGGCCACAACGCGCTGATCCGGATCGCGCCGTTCCGCGAACACGCCCGGCTGGAGGCCCTGCCCGACGGCAGCCCCATCCTCAGCCACGATCAGGTCGAGGCGGTGCGGCTGCACGCCGCCGGCTGGAAAGTGGTGGCCCTGCCGATCGAGGCCGGCAGCATGGAGGGCAACCCGCCGGCACTGCCCGAATTCATGGCCCGCGACCTGCGCTGGGGTGCAGGCAACATGCAGTACTTCTCCCTGTTGCGGCTGCCGGGGATGACGTGGATGGGACGCTGGCAGCTGGTGCAGGCCATTCTGCTGTTCGCCGGCGCGCCGCTCTGGGTGGTGGTGCTGGTGTTCTCGGCGCTGAACGCGGCGGTGGGCGGCGCCACCGACAAGCCGGCGCTGGCGCTGGCCATGCTCGCCACCTGGGCCGCGCTGCATGCGCCCAAACTGCTGGGCTATGCGCAGGTGCTGCTGCGGCCGGGGCTGGCGGCGGCGTATGGCGGGCGTGGGCGGTTCGCCCGCGGCGCGGCGCTGGAGATCGGCTTCACCACGCTGCTTGACCCGATCAGCGTGTTCAACAAGGCCATGTTCCTGGCCGTGCTGCCGTTCAGACGGATGCGGGGCCAAAAGGGCGCATGGGCGGTGCAGAACCGCGCCGACCGCGGCGTCGGCTGGGGGGATGCCGCGCGGCTGCTGTGGCCGCACACGCTGTT
>JACMRO010000416.1 GCA_014376425.1 Rubritepida sp. | reverse complement strand
GCCCCGCTCCCGCCCTCTGCCCGAACCCGGCTTCAACGCAACCGCCCGGCTCGTCGAGCTGATTCCGCACCTCGCCGGCGCGCTGATCATCCGCAGTTGGACCGGCATCGATGGCGGGATGCCTGACGCGCTGCCGGTGCTTGGCCCTTCCCGCACCACGCCCGGGCTGATCCACGCCTTTGGTTTTTCCGGCCATGGCTTCATGCTGGGTCCGGCGGTCGGCGCCATCCTGTCGGAACTGGTGCTGGACGGGCGCACGAATGTGCCGCTGGAAGCCTTCGACATCGCGCGCTTCGCGAGCCACACTGTGCTGGACGACGATGTGTGGAAGACACGGCTGGAATAAGGACGGCACGATGAAGAAGCTTTTACTGGCGCTGGCGCTGCTAGCCGGCACCGCTCAGGCGCAGACCCTGCGCATCGGCATGGCCGCGCAGGATGTCGGCCGGCTCGACCCGCATTTCGCCGTATCCACCATTGACCGGGTGGCGGTGGCGTGGATGTTCAACGGCCTGGTGCGCTTCCCGCCCGGTTCCATCGACCCCAGCAAGATGGAGCCCGATCTGGCTGAGCGCTGGGAGAGCAGCGCCGACGGCAAGACCTGGACGTTCTTCCTCCGCCGAGGGGTGCAATTCCACGGTGGCTTCGGGGAACTGACGGCCGATGACGTGGTGTTCAGCCTGCGCCGCGCCGGCACCGCCGCCACTTCCGCCTTCTCGGCCGACTTCCGCGCCTTCGAGAGCGTCGAGGCGGTGGATCCGCTGACGGTGCGAATCACCCTGCGTGAGAACGTGCCGAACCTGCTTGGCATCGTGACCAACTATTCCGGCGGCTATATCGTCTCGCGCAGGGCAGCGACTGAGCGCGGCGACGGCTTTGCCCGCGCGCCCATCGGCACCGGCCCCTTCGCGCTTGAACGGGTAACGCCCAATGCCAGCGCCGAATTCGTGGCGCATCCGCAGTATTTTCGCGGCGCGCCGCAGATTCAGCGCATCTCCTACCGTTTCATCCCCTCCGATGCCTCGCGCGACCTGGCCTTCCAGAACCGGGAGCTGGACATCAATTACGGTCGCGCCGACCAGACCTGGTTGACCCGCACTCGCGCCTTGCCTGGCGTGACGGTGGAGGTGTTCGAACCGGGGGAGCTGACGATCCTGAACCTCGATACCACGCGGCCGCCATTCAACGACCTTCGCATCCGCCAGGCGGTGGCGCATGCCATCAACCGGCCGGAGATGGTGCGCTTCCGGGGCGCCGATGTGTCGCGTGAAGCCCAATCGCTGGTGCCGCGCGGCTATCTGGGCTTCACCGCAGACAATGGCTTGCTGGGCTTCGACCTGGCGCGCGCACGGGCCCTGCTGACAGAGGCCGGGCACCCCAATGGCATCACCATCCGCGTGGTTCACACCCAGCTGCCTGAAATGCTGAACGGAATGCAGGTCATCCAGCAGCAACTGCGCCGGGCCGGCATCACGCTCGACCTGCAGGTGGTGGAGCATGCGACCTTCCACCAGCAGATCCGCCAGAACCTCTCGCCGCTGGTGTATTACGCGGCGGCGCGGTTCCCCGTCGCGGATATCTACCTCAATCAGTTCTTTCACGGTCGCAGCCGGGTGGGGACGCCCACCGCAGTGACTAACTTCTCCCACTGCGACATGGCGGATGGGCAGATCGACGCGGCGCGCGTCTCGACCAACCCGGCCGAGCAGCTGCGTCTGTGGGCCGAGGCACAGCGGTTGCTGGTGACCGCCGTGTGTGGGGTACCGGTGTTCGAAACCCTGCTGGTGTTCGCCCGGCGCAACACCGTGGATTACGGCTACCCTCTGACAGGCAGCATGAGCCTGGGGCCGCTCATCACGGAGGCGACCACGCTTCGCCCATGATGGGCTTCGTCATCCGCCGGCTGCTAGCCGCCATCCCCACGCTGCTCGCGGTGCTGACGCTGGTCTTCATCATCGTCCGCATCGTGCCGGGCGACCCCGCGATGGTGATCCTGGGTGATCAGGCGACGCCGGAAGCCGCAGCGGCGTTGCGGTCTCGCCTTGGCATCGATGTCCCCATCTGGACCCAGTATCTTCGCTTTGTCGGCGCGGCGCTGACCGGGGATTTCGGCGCATCCATGGTGACCAGTCGCCCCATTCTGGCCGAGGTCGGCGCAGTGCTGCCGCACACCGTGGACCTGACTCTGGCGGCCATGCTGGTGGGTGTGGCGGTGGGCGTGCCGGTGGGCATCTGGGCGGCATTGCACCGCAACGGCGCCATCGACGTGGCGGCGCGCCTGCTGTCGTTGATCGGGCTGTCCTTCCCGGTGTTCGTGTCCGGCATCTTCCTGCTGCTCGCCTTTGCGCTGCATTGGCGCATCTTCCCGGTCATCGGCGCGGCCGATCTCTCCGATATCCCCGATCGCCTGTACAAGCTGGTGCTTCCCGCCTTGACGCTGGGGCTGGTCATGGCGGCCTACATCACCCGCGTCACCCGCTCCGCCATGCTGGCATCGCTGTCGGAAGATTACATCCGCACCGCTCGCGCCAAGGGTGTGCCGTGGCGGCGGGTGGTGTGGGTGCATGGCCTGCGCAACGCATCCCTGCCTATCGTCACCGTCGTGGGCCTTTATGTCGGCATCCTGATCGGCAATTCGGTGCTTACCGAGATCGTGTTCAACCGGCCTGGCTTGGGAAAGGTCATCGTGGGTGCGCTGAACCAGCGGGACTACACGATGCTGCAGGGGTTGATGGTGATCTACTGCTTCTTGATCGTGGTCGTGAACCTCGTCACCGACCTGCTGTATGGCGTGCTCGACCCCCGGGTGAAGACCTGATGGGCGCGCTGGCACGGGCACGGCAGAACCCCACCACCACGGCCGGCGCCGTCATCACCCTGTTGATCGTCGCGGCCGCTGTGCTGGCACCCTTCCTCGCGCCGTATGACCCCACCGAGCAGGACATCATGTCCCGCCTTCAGGGCCCCTCCGCGGAGTTCTGGCTGGGCACGGACCAGTTTGGCCGGGACATCCTCTCACGCCTGATGTTCGGCGCGCAGATCTCGCTCACCGTCTCGCTCGGCGCCATCGCCTGCGCCATCGTGATCGGCGGCGTCATCGGCATGGTCAGTGGCTATGTCGGCGGGCGCTTCGACCTTATCGTGATGCAGATGATGGACGTGCTGCTCAGCTTCCCCAGCCTGATCCTGGGGCTGATCGTGGTGGCGCTGCTGGGGCCCGATCTCATCAACCTGGTCATCGCCATTGCGCTCACCGCGATAGCACCCTTCGCTCGCATTGCCCGCGCGCCTACCCTGGTGCTGAAGGAACGCGCCTTCGTCGAAGCCGGGCACGCGCTGGGCTATTCCCACACCCGCATCCTCTTCCGCCACATCCTGCCCAATATCCTGTCCGAACTGCTGGTGATGGGGTCGCTGTGGATGGCGACGGCGGTGCGCACCGAAGCCTCGCTCAGCTTCATCGGTTTGGGCGTGAAGCCACCAACGCCGACCTGGGGCGGCATGACGCGGGACGGGTTCGAGAACATTCTCGACGCGCCCTGGCTCGCCATCTTCCCCGGCGTGGCGATTCTGCTGCTGGTGCTGGGACTCAACATGGTGGGCGATGGCCTGCGTGACGCCACGGACCCCAAGCTGCGCCATGAGTAACGACGCACCCCTGCTGCAGGTCACCGGGCTGCGCAAGCATTTCATCATGCGCCAGGGCTTCCCAACTTCCCGAACCACGATCATCCGCGCGGTCGAGGATGTCTCGCTGACGATCCGGCCTGGCGAGGCGGTGGGGCTGGTGGGTGAATCCGGCTGCGGCAAATCCACCGCGGCGCGCGCCATGCTGCGCCTGATCGAACCCACCGCCGGCCGGGTGCGCTTCAAGGGGCAGGACGTGCTGACCGCCCGCGGCGATGCGCTGAAGACCATCCGCCGCAAGATGCAGATGGTCTTCCAGGACCCCTACTCCAGCCTGAACCCGCGGCAGACCATCGGCTCCGCGCTGATGGAGCCGATGCGGGTCCACCACATCGCCACCGGCGCGCAGGCCCGCGCCCGCGCGGCGGCGCAGCTGGACGAGGTCGGCCTGCCCGCCAATGCACTCGACCGGTATCCGCATGAATTCTCCGGTGGCCAACGGCAGCGTATTGGCATCGCCCGCGCGCTGACCGTCGAGCCCGAACTGATCGTCGCCGACGAACCCGTCTCGGCGCTCGATGTCTCGGTCCAGGCGCAAGTGCTGCTGCTGCTGCGTGAGCTGCGCACCCGGCGGGGCCTCGCCTTCCTCTTCGTCAGCCATGACCTGTCGGTGGTGCGCTGGTTCTGCGACCGCGTTGCCGTCATGTATCTGGGCCGCATCGTGGAGGAAGGGCCGGTGGCGGAAGTGCTGCGCGCCCCCTTGCACCCTTACGCCAACATGCTGCGTGAGGCCTCGCCCGAACCGGACCCCGCACGGCGGGGAAAACTGCCCCGGATCATCGGCGAGATTCCGTCAGCCGCTGCGCCACCGACGGGTTGCGCCTTTCATCCCCGCTGCATGGGCGCCATGCAGGCCTGCGCCCGCGTCGTGCCGCCGCTCCGGCCGCTGGGTGGCGGCCGGGCGGTGGCCTGCCATCTCTATGACCCGGCGGTTGCGGCGGCGAACTGAGGCACGCCACCGGCGGCCGCGTTTCCTCAGACGGCCAATTTCGGCCCCATCGCTACCAGCGCGCGTCGGCCCCAGCGGCGTGCCAGCAGGGTCGCCAGCAGCACGCTGCCGCCACGCCGGCGACCCAGCCAAACGCCGGCACCATCGGCAGCCAGAGCCAGCGCTGATCGCCATCCGGCCGGGCCAGGTGAAACGCCGCGAAGGCGGCCAGCACCCCGGTCAGCAATGCGAAGCCAAGGTTCGCCTGTTCATGCATGAGGCCCAACCGCTGTTCGATATCGTGCCGGAAGCCATGAATGGCGACGGCGGCAGCCAGCAACGCGGCGGTCATGCCGAGCCACAGCAGTGCACCCTGCCAGGGTGGCCCCAGGCGCCGCACAGGCGCGGCATGGGCGCTCAGCCGCTCGATGAGGTCGTCGTCGTTCATCGCTGCTCCCCCAACCGGCCACGCAACGCCGCGACGGCCCGATGCGTGGCAACCTTCAGGGCGCCCACCGTCATGCCGCTCAACGCCGCGGCCTCCTTCAGGGGGCGTTCCTGCAATTTGGCCAGCAGCAGCGCCTGGCGCTGGCTGGCCGGCAGAGCTGCCACCGCCCGATGCAGTTCCTCCGCCTCCATCCGGGCCGTGCCCACGGCCTGGGTGGCGCCGACGCTGGCGCGCGCCAGCTAGTTCTTCGTCAGGCCCATGCGAATGATTGCATCGACCGGCAAGGCCCGCCCCGGCGGCCGGCAGACGTCGGCAAGCGCCGCGAATTGAGCATCGTCTAAATCCATCACCACGACGAATTGCCCCAGCAGCGCCATCGCTTCGGCAGGTACCACCGCGCAGCGCGTCGCCTGCCAGGGCCACCCCGCGCGGTGCAGCAGAATGTACAACCGCCCTGCATCATCGCGCGCCACGGACTGCACATAGCCCAACACGCGTTGGTTCAGCCGGTTCTCCAGCACCTGCCTGCCCACCAACGTGCCTACCTGCACCGCTTGCGGATAGCGCGCCATAGCCTCGGGTGAGCGGGGCGCTTCTTGCGCAAAAGGCAGGGATGCACCTGCCAGCAGCGACAGCAGTATTAATCGAATCAACATCAAAGATTCCTTTTGCAGAGCATCATGGCGCCGGTAACCTGCCATCGTCCCATGGCGAACTCTTCGTCAGACAGATCCGCACGTTCAACCGGAAGCCAGATGACCACCACAGAAGTGTCGCCGTCTCGCCCGCGGAAGTTACATCCATGGCCGCTGCGGATCATGCATTGGGTCAATGCCTTTGCCATGATCGTACTCATCATGTCCGGCCTGGGCATCTATAATGACGAGGCGATCTTCGGCTGGCTGTTCTTCCCGCACTGGATGACCATCGGCGGCTGGGCGGCCGAGCATCTGCTGTGGCATTTCGCCGCCATGTGGCTGCTCGTGGTGAACGGGCTTGTCTACCTGGCCTACGGCTTCATCACGGGCCGCTTCCGCCAGCAGTTGTTGCCGATCAGCGCAACCGAGGTAATCGGAGACGTGCGGAATGCCCTGCGGCTGAATTTCGCCCATGAAGACTTAACGATCTACAACTCGGTGCAGAAGCTACTCTACATCGGCGTCATGCTGGCGGCGATCGTGCAGGTTTTTTCTGGCCTGGCGATCTGGAAGCCGGTGCAGCTCTCATGGCTGACCACCTTGTTCGGCGGCTTCCAGGGCGCCCGGCTGGCGCATTTCCTGGGCATGGCGGCCATTGCCGGTTTCCTGGCCATCCACGTGGCGCTGGCCGTTCTGGTGCCCAAGACGTTGTGGGCCATGCTGACCGGCGGGCCGCGCGTCAACCCTCGCCACAGCCAGCCGGCGGAGTAGCCCCCATGAGCCCATCACGATCCAGGTTCCGTCCCGCCGTGCCGCCCGACCAGTCCATCATGGATCACCCGTTGGTCCATGAGATCAACCGTCGCGGCATGCTGCGCGGCAGCCTCTCGTTGGGCGCGCTGACAATGCTGGCGGGCTGCGGCCAGAGCAACGGCCCCGCCGTCGACGGCGTGCTGCGCGCCATCTCCCGCTTCAACGACCAGGTGCAGGCCTGGATGTTCGACCCGACGCGGCTGGCGCCCACCTACCCGGAATCGATGGTTCTCAAGCCGCCCCGCTTCAACGCCTTCTACCCGCCCGAGGACATCCGGCCGGTAGATGGCCAGTCCTGGCGGCTGGAACTCGGCGGCCGCATCGCCAACAAGCAGGCCTGGACGGGGCCCGAGATCACCGCCCTGCCCGAGCAGGAAGTAATCATCCGCCACATCTGCGTCGAGGGCTGGGACTACATCGGGCAATGGTCCGGCGTGCCCCTACGGCTATTCCTGGAACGCGTGGGCGCCGACCTTTCATGCCGTTACGTCGGCTTCCGCTGCGCCGACGGCTACTGGGGCAGCATCGACATGGCATCGGCACTGCATCCGCAGACGCTCCTTGCCACCAAATATGCCCGCGAAACCATCGGCGATCCTTACGGTTACCCATTGCGACTGCGCACCGCGGTCAAGCTCGGGTTCAAGAATCCCAAATGGATCACCTCGATCGAGGTAACCAACGATTACACGGGCGGCTATTGGGAGGAGCGGGGCTTCAACTGGTTCAGCGGGCTCTGAGCTTGTCACGAATTTAAACCTTGCGTGTCGAGCGCCCCACGACATCGGAGAATGACAGCTTCGCACGGTTCGCGTTGCCGCACGGGTTGCCGGGACTAGGCCGATACAACCTTGCTAAAAGCACCGTGTGCAGCCTGCGCCTGAGCGATTTGCTGGATATGGCCGATGGTGGACTGGACGATCTGGCGCTGGACTATAGGGACCCTGCCCGGCACGGCCGCGCTACGCCAGATCCTGAGCGCCAATTGCGCAGTCCCGGCGGCGCAGGTGGTCACCTTTCCGGGCACTATGCTGGGCCTTTTCCTCCTTGCATCCGATCTTTGCGCCGGCGGCGGCACGCGGTGCTGGTCACCCCCCTGCTTTGGTCCGATGCGCCGCGCTGGAGCGCGCGGGTGCCAGCATCCGCATCGCCCGGCTCCGCTTTGTGGATGGGTCCCGCGCGGGGTGGCCCCTTCATCGGACTGCTCAAGCAGGACGGCACCAATGAGCGGGGTGATCGCGGCTTCGTTTCGAAAGAAGCCGACGGGGTGACTACTTTCGCAGTGAATGGCTCCATCCGGACACGACGCTGCCGGACCCGACCACGCTACGGGCTTTCGGCGGTCGGACTATGCAGTTTCGGTCGATGGCGGCGACTGGACCGT
>JACMRO010000415.1 GCA_014376425.1 Rubritepida sp. | reverse complement strand
GTTGCCCGGCGTATTTCTGCGCGCGGATCGGGCCCCACCAGGCCTCGTTGTCGAGATACCAGCGGATGGTGGATTCCAGCCCTTCCTCGAAGCCGATGCGGGCCTTCCAGCCCAGCGCCGCTTCGGCGCCCGAGGGATCCATGGCGTAGCGCAGGTCATGGCCGGGCCGGTCGCGCACATAGGTGATGAGGCGGGCGCGCGGCCCGGCCGGGTCTGGCCGCAGCCGATCGAGCACGGCGCAGATCGCGCGCACCACGTCGATGTTCGTCCGCTCCTGCCGGGGCCCCAGGCAATAGGTCGCGCCAGGTTTGCCGTGCTTGAGCGCGATGCACAGCGCCTCGGCGTGGTCCTCCACATGGATCCAGTCGCGCACCTGCAGCCCGTCGCCATAGACCGGCAGCGGCAGCCCCTGCAGCGCGTTCAGCGCCACCAGCGGAATCAGCTTTTCCGGGAACTGCCACGGCCCGTAATTATTTGTGGTGTTGGTGACGAAGGCGGGCAGGCCATAGGTATGCTGCCAGGCGCGGACCAGGTGGTCCGACGCGGCCTTGGACGCGCTGTAGGGGCTGCGCGGGTCATAGGGCGTGTGTTCATCGAAGGGGGGGGCGTCTGGCGCCAGGGAGCCGAACACCTCGTCGGTGCTGACATGGTGAAAGCGGTTCGCAGCGGGTTGCGCGCCCCAGGCGGCGCGCGCGGCCTCCAGCATCACCAGCGTGCCGGTGACGTTGGTCTGTATGAAGGGGGCGGGGCCGTCGATGCTGCGGTCGACATGGCTCTCGGCGGCCAGGTGCATGACGTGGGTGGGCGCGTGCGCGGCGAAGGCGGCGTTGACGGCCGCGGCGTCGCAGATGTCGGCGCGGATAAGGATGTGGCGGGGGTGGTGCAGCCACGTGCCAAGCGATTCGGGGCTGGCGGCGTAGGTCTGCGCGTCAATGTTCACCACCACCTCGTCAGTGGTGGCCAGCAGCCGTCGCAGCACGGCGGAGCCGATGAAACCCAGGCCGCCGGTCATGAGAATGGTCATGCGAAACCCTCTAACATCTTGCATATGCGCATGGAATGCGGCGCAAATTTGCTGCTGGCGTGGCTTCAGGGCGACGCCAGTTCCATCTGCAGTTTTTGTCACATGGCGTGGGCAAAGTTGCCCCGGTCGCCGGAGCAAAGTTGCCCCGGTCGCCGGCAACCGGCGCCAGGCCGCCGGGGGTGAGAGCACTCCCGCGCAGCCAGTCGGTCGGCGCCACCGCCCCCTGCCGCTCGATGATCCGCGTCACCGCCGCATCGGTGACACCCTCGGGCCATGCCCAACACCTGCAGCCGCCAACCCTCCATCGTGACCGGGCCGGAGGCGCCGAGCAGCAACACCGGGGCGGCGGCGCAGGTGCCGGGCCTGGCGCTACTCCCCGGTCAGGGTGAAGGTGCCAGGGTTGACCGTGACGGTGCCCGCCCCGGTCACCGCCGTGGCGGCCGAGAGCGTCCCCCAGGTCAGCGCATTGCCGCCGGCGGCGGCATCGAACAGCCCCAGATGCGATAACGTGCCCACCGCGCCGGTGAAGCTGAAGCGGATCGCCTCGGCGTTGGTCTGCACGCCGGTGCCGGTGAAGGTGACGCGCTGGCGTGCATAGCCGTTGCCCACCGGCTCGCCGGTCAGGCCTGTGGGGTCGGAGCCGCCGGTGCCCATGCCGCAATGGACGGCGGTGGGCTGGGTCGGCGTGCGGCCGCACAGGGTGCGGGCCAGCAGGTTTTTCGCGTGGTCGGTCAGTGCGCTCATTGGGAATCGTCCTTTTCTGGGGTGAAGGGTTCAGGCGTCGCGCGCATCCTCGAAGCGTGGCGTGCCACGCAGCGCGGCGTAGAGGACGGCGAGGTTCAGGCTGCCCTGCGGCATCACCGTCTCGGCCGGGAAGCGGAAATGCAGGCGGCTGAGCGGGCTGCGCGCCGCGCGGCGCGCAGCCTCGTCCACGAAGCCGTGCACCTGCACTTCGACCACGCCGGCGGCGAGGTCGGCTTGCAGGTGGGTCAGGCGCCAGTATTCGGCGGCGACGCCGGTGGCTTCGATGTCGATGGCATGGTGCAAGGCCATGGCAGGCTCCTTGGATGATGGGGTTGGGTGGGGTGGGCCGGCCCCGGCCGCGGCGGCCGGCCCGTCGTCAGCGCCGCGCCGGGGTGAAGGGTGCCCTGGCGGACCGGCAAACTTCGCCACGGCGTCAGCTCGCCAGGATGGTCTGCACGTCGTCGAAGCGGCCGACCCAGTTGATGGTGGTGGCCGCCGCCCCGGTGCCGCTGACGGCGATGCCGCCAGTGGTGGCGTCGGCGGCGATGGCCAACCGCCAGACGCTTCCGCCGCCCTGGCTGGCGCCGGGCGCGAT
Source organism: Rubritepida sp. (assembly GCA_014376425.1). GTDB lineage: Bacteria > Pseudomonadota > Alphaproteobacteria > Acetobacterales > Acetobacteraceae > Rhodovarius. Next base: position 382 of record JACMRO010000415.1, on the reverse strand, counting down.
GGCCGCGCCGGCACCTTCGAACACCACCACGCTGCCCACGCCGCTGCCGCGCACGGCCGAGAGGTTGATCCGCCAGGTGGCGCTGGCATTGCCGCCAGCTGCCCCCGCCATGACCGTCAGCACGCCCGAGCACCGGCTGAGATCGGGCAGGTTGAGCGTGTTACCGGTGCCGGCGGCGGCGCGGTCCGCCGTCAGCCGTGCTGGCGTGGCGTCGGTCGTTTGCCGCGCGATGACGGCGCAGCCGGCCAGCGCATCGCCTGCCAGCCCGAACGAAGCGCCGCCGGCAAACGCGAATTTGCCGATCGCGGTCGTCTGTGCATTGTAGCCCAGGCTCACCGAGAAGCTGCCGTAGGCCGCGGCCTGCAGGCCCGATACCAGGCTG
>JACMRO010000414.1 GCA_014376425.1 Rubritepida sp. | reverse complement strand
GGCAAGGTGAAAATCGCGCATTTGTCCTGGACCCCGCTGATTTCCCACCGTTGCCATGGCCCTCCCCGCGCGACAAGCTCGGAGCCATGCAACAGCCGATCACCTGGGGTGAATTCGAGCGTGTCGACATCCGCGTCGGCACCGTCATCCGGGCCGAACCCTTCCCCGAAGCACGCAAGCCCGCGATCAAGCTGTGGGTGGATTTCGGCGGCACGCTGGGGGTGCGGAAAAGCTCAGCCCAGCTGACGGTGCATTATGCGCCACAGGCGCTGATTGGCCGCCAGGTAGCCGCCGTGGTGAATTTTCCACCGCGCCAGATCGGCAGCTTCATGAGCGAAGTCCTGGTGCTGGGCATGCCCGACGCGAATGGCGCCGTAGTGCTGCTCGGGCCTGACCGAACAGTGCCCGATGGTGGCCGGATGTTCTGAGCCCATGCCGGCTGCGGCGCGGGCGGGCGCAGCAGGATGCGGCCAGCGCATCGCCGCCCAAGCGCGGCGGCGGGGCAGCGCCTTTCCCGCCATCTCTTGACGGCCGCCCCCGCCCCTGCGACGGGGCGGCAGGGGAATTCGAGCCATGGCGCCGCGCTACTTCACTGTCACCTGGGACCAGCTGCATCGCGACAGCAAGGCGCTGGCCTGGCGGCTGCTGGAAGGCGGGCCCTGGCAGGGCATCGTCGCCATCCCCCGAGGTGGGCTGATCCCCGCCGCCATCATCGCGCGCGAGCTGGAATGCCGCATGATCGAGACGGTCAGCGTCGTAACCTATGACGAGGAAAGCCGCGGCGACCCCCGGGTCATCAAGAACCCCGACGCCGCCGGCGACGGCACCGGCTGGCTGATCATCGACGACCTGGTGGACACCGGCACGACGGCGAAGGTCGTGCGCCGCCTGCTGCCGGGCGCGCATTTCGCCACTATCTACGCCAAGCCCGCCGGCAAGCCGCTGGTCAACACCTTCATCACCGAAGTCAGCCAGGACACCTGGATCCTGTTCCCCTGGGATACCGAGGTGCAGTTCATCGCGCCCATCGCCAAGGGCCTGGCTAAATAATCCTCGCCTCGAACGGCGGCAGGTAGTCCGGCGCCTCGAACTCGAGAACCCAAAGATCGGGGTCGCGCGCAACTTGGCGCTCGATGTAAGCGTCCGCCTCCGCCTGATCCACCGGCGCCGGCCCGGTGCCGCGCACCCAGGCAGGCCGCCCTTCGCCGTCGCGCGCCTGCGACAGCACGACGACGCCATCGCGGCCAAGCATGACGCACAGGAAGCCGCCACTATCCGGGTCGCCCCGGCGCAGCTGCATGGCCGGACGGCCGGCGGCATTGGACAGCCGCAACGCCATGCTGACCCAGATTTCGGACTTCACCCGTGGTTCCATGTCGGCCATCCTGCCCCGCCCCGCCGCGTGTTGCCAGGGCGCGGCCCGCGCGGCACATAGGCGGCGCAGGAGAGCCCCCGATGGATGCGAGCAAACTCACAGACGGCCAGCGCGCGTATGAAGCCAAGCGGGCCGCCAAGGCTGGCCTGAGCCTGGAGAAGTGGTTGGCCCAGAAGGAAAGACGCGCGCGCGAGGACGCCGCGGCCGCTGCCGCCGCCGCCCGCACGCCTGAGGCCGCGCCCGAGAAGAAGCCCGGCTTCTTTGCCCGCCTGCTCGAACGGGCACAGAAGCCGTTCGGCTAGAGTTTCCGTGCCGCCTCCAGAACGGCCGCGGCGTGCAATTCTGGCTTCACCTTCCGCCATACCCGCCGGATGGTGCCGTCGCTGCCGACCAGGAAGCTTGACCGCTCCATGCCCATGTAAGTCCGGCCATACATGGATTTCTCCACCCACACCCCATAGGCCTGCGCCACCGCATGGTCGGGGTCGCTGGCCAGCGGGAATGCCAGGCTGAATTTCTTCGCAAACTTCTCGATCGGCGGCAACGGGTCGGGTGAGACGCCGATCACCGTCAGCCCCAGGCCACCCAGCGCTGGCAGCGCCTCCTGGATGCCGCAGGCCTGCTTGGTGCATCCCGGCGTGTCGGCCTTGGGGTAGAAATACAGCAGGTAGGGTTGGCCCAGCAGCGTGGCCGACGACACCTCGCGGCCGCCGCTGGCGGCCATGGTGAAGGCGGGGGCGGCGTCGCCGGCTTTCAGTTCGCTCATGCGTGCTCCTGCTGGATGTGACGGGCAAAGGCGGCGCGCACCACCCGGGCGTGCAGTTCGATCTGCTGGCGCAGCGCCGTTCCGTCAACCGGCGGCGCGCCCAGCACCTGGCCCACGCCGCGCAGCAGCACCGCCTCGGCGGTCGGCGAGATCTCGCTGTCCAGCGGACGCGCCAGCATAAGCCGGCGCAGGCCGACCAGGGTACGCCACAGCCGCTCGGCGCGGATCAGCTCGGGCGCCTCGGGAAGCAGCCCCGCCTCGCCTAGCGCGGCCAGGGCCGCGGAGGTGTTGGCCCGCCACAGCTCGGGCCGGTGGGGCGCATGCTCCAGCAGCAGCGCCTGGGCGATGAATTCCACCTCGATCATGCCGCCGGGCATCGCCTTGAGGTCCCATGGTCCGTCAGGCGGCAATTCGCGCAGCAGCCGGGCGCGCATCGCGGCCGCATCGGCCAGCGCCCGGCCGGGCGGCAGGGGCCGCAGCTGCGCCATGCGCAGTGCCGCCTCCACCGCCTTGCGGAAAGCCGGCGGGCCGGCCACGACCCGCGCCCGCATCAGCGCCATCCGCTCCCAGCTCCATGCCTGCCCCGCCTGGTAGGCCTCGAAGCTCGACAGCCGCGTTGCCACCGGCCCCTTATTGCCCGTGGGCCGCAGCCGCATGTCGACAGCGAAGAGCGCGCCCTCGGCACCGGGCGAGGAAAGTGCGGCCACCACCTGGTGCGAAAGCCGGATGAAGTAGTCGCTCGGCGCCAGCGACCGGGTGCCGCCCTTGCTGGTCTCGGCGTCCACGGCGTGGTCGTACAACAGCACCAGGTCCAGGTCGCTGCCGGGCAGCATCTCCTGCCCGCCCAGCTTGCCCATCGCCAGCACCGCCAGCGCGCCGCCGGCCACGCGGCCATGCCGGATCTCGAATTCGGCGGTGACGCGCGGGATCACCGCCTCCATCACCGTCTCGGCCAGGGATGAGCGCAGCCGGCCCGCCGCATCGGCATCCAGCCGGCATTCCAGCAGCGCGGCGTCGATTTCGAAGCGCCGCTCGGTTGCCAGGCGGCGCACGGCGTCCAGCGCCTCCTCCAGATGCCGCGCCTCGCGCACCCGGGCCGCGATCGGCAGCGGCCCGGCAGGGTCATTGCTCAGCAATCCCTCGAAGGCGGCGGGGAAATGCGCCAGGTGGTCGGCGAAAGGCGGCGCGGCGCCCAGGATGGTGGCGATGCGCTTCAGCAGGCCGGGGTTGCGCATGATCAGGCTGAGGATCTGCACGCCCACCGGCAGCCCTGCCAGCATGGCGTCGAAGCGGGTGAGGACGGCATCGGGGTCGGCTTCGGCGCTGAAGCTCTCCAGTAGGGCCGGGACCAGGCCGGCCAGCAGCGCCCGTGCCCGCTCGCTGCGGGTGGCGCGGACATGGCCCTCGGCCCAGCCGCGGAGGATGCGCAGCGCCGATGCGCCATCGGCGAAGCCCATTTCCCGCAGCTGCGCCACCGCCTGCGGCGCGTCTTCGCGCCCGGTCGGAACCGAAAACCCATCGCCGGGCGTTGCACCCCCGATGCCCTCGAACACATGCGTGTAATGCGCCTCCACCACCGCCAGCTTCGCCGTCAGGCGCTGCGCCAGCGCCTCCGCGCCGGTCTCGCCCATGAAGCTCGCGATGCGCGCCAGGCCGGCTGCATCCTCCGGCATGCGGTGGGTCTGCCGGTCCTCGACCATCTGCAGCCGGTGTTCCAGGCGGCGGAGGAATTCATAGGCGTCCGACAGCTCGCCCAGCGCCACCCGGTCCAGCCGTCCGGCCACGACCAGCGCGGTCAGCGCCCCCATGGTGGTGGGCTCGCGCAGCGCCGGGTCCCGGCCGCCCCAGATCAGCTGCAGTGCCTGCACGGTGAACTCGATCTCGCGGATGCCGCCGCGGCCCAGCTTGATGTCATGGCCCAGCACCTCCAGCCGCTGCCCCAAGCTGCCCCCCTTGCCACCCCCTTGGCCGTGATGGGCATGGATCATCCGCTTGATCGAATGGATGTCCGCCAGCGCCGCGAAATCCAGGTGCCGCCGCCAGATGAAGGGGCGGATGTCGCGCAGGAAGGCGTCGCCCGCGGCGATGTCGCCGGCCACCGGGCGCGCCTTGATCATCGCCGCCCGTTCCCATGTCGCGCCCATGCTTTCGTAATACGCGATGGCGGCGGGCACCGAGACGGCAAGCGGCGTCGCCGCCGGGTCGGGCCGCAGCCGCAGGTCGGTGCGGAACACATAACCCTCCGCGCTGCGCTCCTCCAGCAGCTTCACCAGGTCGCGCGCCAGGCGGACGAAGGCGGTCTGCGCTTCCTCGGGCTCCGTCGCGACGGCGGGGTCGTAGAGCAGGATGATGTCGATGTCGGAGGAATAGTTCAGCTCCCGCGCGCCCAGCTTACCCATGCCCAGCACCACCAGGCCGCAGCCCTTGCCGGCGCGGGCGGCGGGTTTGCGCAGCTCACCCCGCTCCACCCCGGCCAGCAGCAGGTGCCGGCAGGCGGCGGCCAATGTCTGCTCGGCCAGCGTGCTCAGTGCGCCCGTCACCCGTTCCAGCGGCCACAGCCCACCGATGTCGGCCGCCGCGATCACCAGGGCGGCGCGCCGCTTCACCTGCCGCAGCAGCGTGGCGAGCGCGGGCCGCGCCGTCGCCGGGTCGGCCCGGGCCAGCGGTGCCACGGCCAGCTGGAATGCGTCATCGGCGCCACGGTCCAGCAGCCGCGTCAGAATCGCCGGCTCCCGCGCCACCAGCTCCGCCAGGAACGGGCTGTGGCCGGCCAGCGCGGCGATCCAGCCGGCCGAATCGGGCCTGGCGAGCAGCTCCGCGCCCGCCCCGCCCGCCTCCGCCAGCCGGCCGCGCAGCTGGGCCACAGCCTCGGGATTGTGCGGCTCGGGAAGGTCGGGGTTGCGTGACATGGGGCGGGATGGGAAGCGGGACGGCATGACAGGTCAAGCCGCACCGGTGGGACGCGCCCTTGCAGCCCCGCCACGGGCAGCACGCTCCTGGCTGCGGCGTGGCCTGCGGCAGCTGCTGGGCCTGGCCCTGGTGCTGGTGCTGATGGCCGGGCTGGGCATGGGCGTGGTCGCCTGGCGGCTGGCGCAAGGCGCGGTCGAGATCACCTGGTTCGATGACCGGCTGCGGCAGGGCACGCCCGTGGCCGGCGGCATGCTGCGCGCCGGCCGCGCATCGCTGGCCTGGGATGGCTGGCGCAATGGCGCCGCGGCACTCCCGGCCATCCGGCTCGATACGGTGCGTTTCGACGCCGATGGCGCGGCGGCGCCGGCCGATGCCGTTCTCGTGCACCTGTCCCTGGCCGCGCTGCTGCGGGGCGAGTTGGCACCGGCCCTGGTCGAGCTGCATGCGCCACGGCTGACGCTGAGTGGCGTGGGCGAGGGCGCGGATGATCTCGCGATGCCAGACCCGGCGGCGTTGCAGCCCTGGCTGGCGGCGCCGGACGAGGCGCGCCGCCACCTGGCCCTGCGCGGCCTGCGGGTGCGTGACGGGCAGGTGGTGCTGGCCGCCGTCGCCGGCCGCCCTCAGATCAGCCTGGATGGCGTGACCCTCTCCGTGCAACGCAGCGGGGCCGGCCTGACCGCGCGCGGCACCGGCGTCATGCGGCTGGCCGGCAGCGACATCCCGCTGACCCTGGAGGGCACCGGCGGGCGCGAAAGTTCCACCCTGCGCGCCCGGGCCAGCGGCATCCGGCCCGCCCTGCTCGCCACGGTGGTGCCCGCGCTGCTGCCGCTGGCGCCACTGGACACCACGGTCGAGCTGGAGACGGTGCTGACGCTGGATGCCGCGCTGGCGCCGCGCACCGCGGGCCTGACGCTGAACGCCGGCCCGGGCCGCTACGCCTGGAACGACATATTGCTGCCCTTCCGCGGGTTGGAGCTTCGGGCCGATCTGCACACCGATGGCGGCGCGGTGCCCAGTGCGACCCTGACCCTGGAAACCGGGGAGCAGCTGCAGGCTAATGGCCGGGCCTGGCGCCAGGACCGCGAATGGCTGGCCGAGGCCGACCTGTCGCTGCCCAGCCTCGATCTCGCTAACCTCTCCCGGCTATGGCCCGAGCGCCTGGCCCCCGCCGCGCGCGTGCAGGCGCTGCGCATCCTCCACGCGGGCCTGCTGCGCGACGCCACAAGCCAGCTGGTGCTGCGCGCCACCGATTCGGGCACCCGGCTGGTCGCGCTCAGCGCCCGGCTGCCGCTGCAGTCCCTGCGGCTGGGGCCAGGTGCCGGGGTCGCGGTATCCGAAGGCCTGGTGCGGCTGAATGGCGACGGCGTGACATGGCGCCTGGACGAATTGCAGATGCGGGCGGCCTCGCCACGGGCCGGCGGCTCCCCCACCACCCTCAGCGCCACCGGCACCGCGCGGCGTGAGGCGGATGCCTGGTCCGCTGGGTTGGAGCTGGCACTGGACCAGGTCGCCTTCAACGATCTGCCCACGCTGTGGCCGGCCGAACTGGCGCCCGCGCCGCGCTGGTGGCTGACCGAGAACATCTCCGCCGGCGCTATCAGGCAGGGCAGCTGGCGCTTCGACCTGGCGCTTCCCGATGGCCAGCCGCCGCGGCTGCGCGGCATGACCGGCCGGGCCCGGGCCGTCGATGCCACGGTTCGGTGGCTGGCGCCGATCCCGCCGGTGCTGGGCGTCTCGGCCGAGGCCATCTTCACCGCCGACAGCGTGACCCTGCGGACCGAGGGCGGGCGCCAGGCGCGGGCCGACGGCACGCCGTCCAACATCGAGCTGGGTCCGGGCACGATGCGCTTCCTCGACCTGGGCGGGGCGCAGGAGCGCGCTGAGCTGAGCTTCCAGCTCGGCGGCTCGCTGCCGGAGCTGCTGGGCGTGCTGCGCCACCCCCGGCTGCATCTGTTCGACCGCCGGCCGCTCGACCTCACCTTGCTGGACGGCCGGCACACCACCCAGGTCAGCATCGCCTTTCCGCTGCTGGCCGACATCCCGAACGAGGCCATCCGCGTCCGCGCCGAGGGGCGGCTGACCAACCTGCGGGTCGCCCGCGCACTGCTCGGCCGGGATTTCGAGAATGGCCAGGCAGAGCTGATGGTGGACACCGAACGGCTGCGGCTGCAGGGCACCGCGACCATGCTGGGCGCACCGCTGCGGCTGCAGACGGAGATGGATTTTCGCCAGGGCCCGGCCAACGGCATTATCACCCGCGACCAGGTCCAGGGCCTGGTGCCCGCAGCCCAATTACGCGAGCTGGGCTTCGACCTGGGCGACGTCCTGGGCGGCTCCGTCGCCATCGACGGCCGCACCGAGCGGCGGCGCAACGGCCAGGCCACCGTGCAGCTGCGCGCCGATCTGGCGCCAGCCACGCTGGACCTGCCGGCCGCGCGCTGGCGCAAGCGGGCCGGCACCCCCGGCACCGCCGAGGCCCAGCTGCGGCTGCAGGGCGACAATCTGGTCGCGGTCGAGAATGGCCGGGTCGACGTGGCCGGCCTGTCGCTGCGCGGCCGCGCCGTCGTCAGCCGCGGCCGCATCGAGCGCTACGAGCTGACCGAGAGCCTGTTCGGCGCCAGCCGCTTCCAGGGCGATGTGCGGCCGCCCGCCCAGCCCGGCGCCCCCTGGCTCGCCACGTTGCGCGGGCCGCTGCTGGACCTGCGCCCGATCCTGGCAGAGCGCAGCCCGGACGAACCCGCCACCAGCGGTGACTCGCCGCCCCTGGTGGTCGAGGCGCGTTTCGACCGGGTGACGCTGGGCGAGCGGCGGGACCTGTTCGGCGTGCAGGGCCGCGCCGTGGTGGATGAGCGCAGCGTCATGCGCCAGGGCAGCCTGCGTGGGCGGACAGCCGCGGCCGGCGGTGTCTTCGAGCTGGAGATCGCCCCCCGCGGCCCGGGCCGGACGTTGCGCATCGTGGCCGAGGATGGCGGCGCCGTGCTGCGCGCGCTGGACGGCATCAACGCTATCGAGGGCGGCCGGCTCGCGCTCAACGGGTCCTGGGCCAGCAACGAGCCGGGCGCTTCTCTGATGGGCCAGGTGGAACTGGACGATTTCACCGTGCGCGGGGCGCCCGCCATCGGCAAGCTGCTGCAGGCCATGACCCTCTACGGCCTGGTCGAAGCGCTGCAGGGCGGCCAGGGCCTTGCCTTCGCCCGTGCCGAGGTTCCTTTCACCCTGACGCGCGAGGCGCTGAGCGTCATCGACGCCCGCGCCTTCTCGGCCAGCCTGGGATTGACGGCGCGCGGCCAGATCCTGCGCGAGGCGGAAATCCTCGACATCCAGGGCACCATCGTGCCGGCCTACATCTTCAACTCAATGCTGGGCAATCTGCCGGTGCTCGGCCGGCTGTTCAGCCCCGAGCCGGGCGGCGGCGTGTTCGCCACCACCTACCGGGTGCAGGGCCCGGCAGCCGACCCGCAGGTGCAGGTCAACCCGTTAGCTACGCTGACGCCGGGCTTCCTGCGTGGGTTGTTCGGCCTGGGCCAGAACGGCGCTCAGCCACGGCGCTGATTCAGGCTGCGGCGCGCAACCCGCCCCGCCGCCGCACTTCGAACACGCCAATCACCTGGCCCAGATTGCCTTCGACCAGATGCACCATCTCGCTGGGCATGGCGCGCAAGCCCAGCGAGATGCGCATGGTCACCCCGTCGCGCCGGGCCTCGACATGGTCTGGCACCAGGTCGCGCTTGGCGAAGGGTTGCAGCAGGCGGCTCAACAGGCCCGGGCTGACCTCGGCCTGGACCGAAAATTCGACGTCTTCGTACATTGTGATGATCCGGAAGCGGGGGTGCCAGGCTTACCCGGCCGCACGGCACAAGGCCGCGAGCGCGACCTGGCTAGGCGGCCGGGCCGGTAATTCGCGCGGAGCTGGCGACAACAAATCTCACAAAAAGAACTTAACGAGTCAGTCGCTGCCAGGCAAGGACGGATCGCGCGCGGCATCCGGCGGCTCGGGCGGCACGGGCCATTGCAGCGCGGGCAGCCGTGTCAGGGGCAGCCGCCCCAGGCCGATGCGGCGATCCTGCAGCGTGAACGGCAGTTCCAGCACCGCCGGTCCGCCATCCGGCGCTGGCCTGGCCAGCAGGCCGGCCATGCCCCGCAGCGCCGCGCCGGCGCCGCGCGCCACAAGGCCCGCCGCCACCATCGCTTCGATGGCTTCCGCCGCGCCGGTTAACTCCAGCTGGCCTGCGCCCATCGGCTGTAGCGCCTCATCCAGCGTGCCGGTGGCTGACAGGGTGGTACCGACGGGGCCCCAGCGCAGCGCAATCCGGCGCAAATCCAGCGTGCCGCCGGCATCGCGCCAGGCCTCAGCCCGCTGCGTCGGCTGGCGGATCGGCGGCACCGGGCCGCTCAGCGACGCATCCAGCTCCACCAGCGCGACCTGCTGGCCCAGCGCGCCGGGGCCAGGCATGGGCAGGCCGAGCTGGCGCAGCACCAGTTCGACATTCAACGCCGGCTCGGCCTCGGTGGCGGATTGCCGGCTACGAAGTGCCAGGCTACCGCGCCGCAGGTCGAAGGCACCCCAGGGCGAATTCAGCCGCAGCCGCTCCACCTCCAGCACGCCCTCGCGCGGGATGGCGCCGCCTTCCAGCGGCAAGGTGAGCTCCATCCGGTCGGCGGCGAAGGGGAAGGTTTGGCCGGCCACATCCAGGCGCTGCCGCCCGCCGGGAGAAGCCACCAGCCGGTCCCAGTCCAGCAGCGCCACCCGCAGGGTCAGCGCTTCCGCCTGCCAGGTCAGGCCGACTGGCGTGGTACGGGGGCCGCTCTCAAGCGTGAAATCGGGCATCCGCATGCTGACGCTCAGCGGCCAGCCGTCCCGCACCGGCGCTCCATGCCGCACCGTCCAGCCCAGCGCCCGGCGCTCCGCGGTCCAGGCGTCGAAACCCTGGGTCAGGCGCGTTGACGCACCGCGCCAGATCGCTGTGTGCAGCAGGGCAGCGAGCACGATCAGGGCAAGCGGCAACAGCCACCAGCGCCGGCGGCGGGAGCGGGAGCGGGGGGGCATCATCGTGCCGCCTCTATAGGCTGCGCCGCCTGCCGCCGATATAGCGGGATCGTGACCGCGCCCCTGCACGTCTTCGCCTATGGCTCGCTGATCTGGCGCCCGGGTTTCGAGCACCTGGGGGCACGGCCCGCCCTGCTGCGCGGCTATCACCGTCGCTTCTGCATCTGGTCCCGGCATTACCGGGGCACGCCCGAGGCACCGGGGCTGGTGCTGGGGCTGGACCGCGGCGGCAGTTGCCAGGGCGTCGTCTTCGAGGTGGCAGGGGCGGACGCCGGCGCGGTGCTGGCTTATCTCGATGCGCGGGAAAACCTGGCCGGCGAGGCGGTGTATCGTCGCCGGCTGCTGCGGGTGAAGCCCCCTGACGGCCAGGCAGTGGTCGCGGTCACCTACATCGCCGACCGCGCCCACCCCGCCTATGGGCGGCCCACCCTGGCGGCGACGGCGGCGACGGTGGCGGCGGGACGCGGCCAGGCCGGCAGCAACCGCGACTATCTTTGGAACACGCTGGCGCAGTTGCGGGCGCTCGGGCTGCGCGATGCGGGGCTGGAGGCGCTGGCGGCGCTGGTGCCGTGATCCCCGACGACAAAGGTTGCGGCCGCGCTCAGCGGCGGGCAACGCAGTCGATTTCGACCAGCGCGCCGCGGACCAGCGCCTGCACGCCCACGCAAGTGCGCACCGGCCGGTAGCCAGCCGGAATGGCGTCGGCATAGGCCAGGTTCATGGCGTCATAGTCGCGTGCGAAATCGGAGAGATAAACCCGCATCGAGACCAGATGCGACCAGTCCAGCCCCAGCAGCCCGAGCACGCGTGCCATGTTGCGCAAGGTGGCCGTGGTCTGCGCCGCGATGCCCCCGGGCAGCGGCGCCGCGGGATCATCGAGGTCGCGCGGAAACTGTCCGGTGAGGTGGACCCAGCCATCCACCTCGGTCGCGTGCGGCGAGGGCGAGGTGCTGGGCGGCAGGCCTGGCAGATGATGGCGGATGATGGTCATTCGGGCGCGGGCGGGTCGAGCGCGGCGCCATCCAGCAGGCGATCCTGCCGCGCCTGGCGCCGCGCCTCGACCTCACGCTCGGCGCCGGTACGGCCGAATTTGGCGCGGTTGACGGCGGCCCCGGCCTCATCGACGCGGCGCGTCGCGGCCTTGCGCGCCCGGTTCAGGTTGACGATCTCGCCCATCTGCGCAGCATAGGGGCAACACAGGGGCTCCGCACCATGCCGAACATCACGCTTACCGCGGCCGATGGCCACCAGCTCGACGCCTACGTCGCGGGGCCTTCGGACGCTGCGCGCGCCCTTGTGGTGGTGCAGGAGATCTTCGGCGTGAACCGGCACATGCGCCGGGTCGCCGACCGCTTCGCGGAACAGGGCTACGCCGTGATCGTGCCTGCCCTGTTCGACCGCACCGAGCGCGGCGTGGAACTGGGCTATGGAGCGCCGGACGTGGCGCGCGGGCGCGACCTGCGCGGTGCCATCGATGCCGGCCGCACGCTGCTGGACGTGCTGGCCGCCGCCGCAGCCCTGCCGCCTGCCGCCCGCCGTGGCGTGGTGGGCTATTGCTGGGGCGGTACGGTGGCCTGGCACGGTGCCACCCGCAGCGCCGCCTTCGCCGCCAGCGTCGGCTGGTATGGCGGCGGCATCGCGGCTGCCAAGAACGAGGTGCCGCATTGCCCGGTGCAGCTGCATTTCGGCGAAACGGATGCGAGCATCCCGATGGCCGATGTGGAGGCGGTGCGCGCGGCCCAGCCCGGGGTGGAGGTGCTGGTCTATAAGGGCGCCGGGCATGGTTTCGGCTGCGACGAGCGCGGCAGCTTTTCGCCGGCGGATGCGGCGCTGGCGCAGGAGCGGACGCTAGCTTTCTTCGCGAAGCATCTGTAGCCGGAGCTGGCGCACCGCCGAGTTTGGCGCGCGACCTTGAGGGCGACGCTGGGTCAAACCCGGTGAGAACGACCGCGGCGGCTCACGGCCCCATGCTTTCAGGATCGATGGCCCGGCGCAGATAGGCGTTGCCTTGCGGCGCATATTCGGTCCAGAGCGCGCGAAGGGCCGCCAGCGGCGCGTCGTGCGCGGGCGCGCGCACAT
>JACMRO010000035.1 GCA_014376425.1 Rubritepida sp. | reverse complement strand
GTCTTCGAACATCTGCGCGATCCCGTTCAGGTGCTCTCGGCGCTGGTGGCGCGGCTGAAACCGGACGGCATCCTCTACCTCTCGGTGCCCGACCTCGGCCCCTCCACCAAGCCGGCCTTCGAACGGCTGCATTTCGCCCATGTGCATGGCTTCGTGCCAGCGACGCTGGACCTGGTGGCGGCGAAATGCGGCCTGGTCCCGGCGCCGGAATTCGCCCGGCACGGCACCACCGCCGTCTATCGCCGCGGGGATGCCAAATTCCGGCCGGACGCCGCGGTCGCGCATGCCGTGCTGGCCGGTTTCAACAGCGTCTCCCCGCTGCGGCATGTTCTGACGGGTGGCTTCGTGGCCCCGGCGCTGCGGCGCTGGCGGCGCGACATCCGCGATACTTTCGGGCGGTAGGCGCAGGCTTCAGGCGGCCGGCCGGGCCGCGTCTGGACCGGCCCCGCCACGCCGCGTTCGATGCTTCGGCAAGGCAGACGTGGACTGGCCAGGCAGCACGTCCGGCAGAGCCGGGCGCCCACCGGCCCGGCAGGCCCGGCCTGCGATCATTCCGCGAAGGGGGGCGTGCCTCGGCCCCGTCGATCCCGCATTCCCGGCTTGCGGGGCAGCGTGCCGCGGATTACCGCCGCGCCGCCTGCCGCGCGATCGTCAGCACCGCCTGGCGGAACACCGTCTCATCCGGCATGCCCGTGGTCTTGGTGCGGCGCTCCGTCTCCAGCAGTGCTGTGGCGAGCGCTTCCAGCCGCGCCGGCCCCCAGTTTCGCAACGCCCGTTCCATGGCCGGCCTGGCGCGGAAGAAGACGGGTGGCCGCAGCGTGCCCAGCGCGTCGCCGGCCGACATGCCATCGGCCATGGCCTGCGCCGCCTGGGCCAGGCGCTGGGCGTGGCGCAGCGCCATCCGAGCCCCCTGCACGGCATTCGCGCCATCGGCGAAGCTGGCTTCCAGCGCTGCATCGGCACCCGCCACGTCGCCCGCAAAGGCCGCGCCTAGCGCTTCGTCCAGGCTACGCGAATTGCCTTCCGCCACGCAGAGCAGCACGTCATCCTCCGTCGCCCGGTTGCCGGGGCCGACATACAGGCTGAGCTTTTCCAGCTCACGGCGCATCCGGATGCGGTCCTCGCCCTGATTTTGCACCAGCCATTCGAGTGCCGCGGCGTCGATGGTCACGCCCATCTCCGCCAGCATGCCGCGCGCCGTGGCGGCCAGCTCGGCACCGCGCTCGCGGTAGCAGGCGATGACGGCAGCGCGTGGCGCGGGTTCGAGCAGCGCGCGCAGCTTGGCGCGTGCCGTCAGCTCGCCGGCTTCGAGGATGACCAGGCCCGGGCCGGGCCCGTCCAGCGCCTGCTTCGCGCCGGCGGCGAAGCCATCGGTGGCGTCGCGCACCCGCACCCCGCGCTTGCCGCCCAGCAGGGCGCGCGTTGCCGCTTCCGCCGCCAGCAGCCCCGCGTCGCGCGCGCCCTCACGCGGGACGTCGATCACGCACAGGTCGTCGCCACCACTTACCAGCCGGGTCAGCGCATCCGCCCGCTCCCGCGCCAGGCCCCCATCCTCGCCATACAGCAGCACCACCCGGCATTCGCCCGGGTCGGCCAGGAAGGCACTCAGCTTGCGGGCGTCAACCTTGGCCACGGCGGCGCAGTTCCAAGGCGACGCGGCGGGTGATGTCCTCGGCCAGGCCCTCCATCAGCCGCCGCTCCATCGCATCGCGTGAGACGTCGGCGGCGAAGAACTGCAGCTCGGGGATGTTGTAGGCGTCGAAGCGGCGGGCGCTGCCGCGCAGCACCTCCTCCTCCGGCGGGCCGATACGCACCATGGTGAAGGCTGCGGTGGCGAGGTAGCGGATGCGGGAGATGGTGCCGTCCTCGCGGTAGCCCTGCAGGTCGGTGGCGATGGTGACGCCGGTGCGCAGCTCGTAGCGCGCGGCGGTGCCCGGGCGGCCGTCCTCCATTCGCTGCTGCAGGTAGCGTCGCAACAACTGACCAGTGCGCTCGAAGATCGGGCCGATGCGCACGGCGCCGAGTTCCGCCGCCAGATCGGTGCCGTTGGCCATCGGGCCGGGCGCGTGCAGGGGCTGGAAGCCGCAGCCAGCCAGCCCCAGCAGAGCGAGGCCAAGCCCGCGCCGCCCGGCGCCGCCCCGGTCGCCGCCCGCGGCCGCACCATGCCCGGGACAGGGCGTTCCGGGGCTGGCCCTAGACAACGAAGTTCACGATCCGGCCGCGCACATGGATGCGCTTGCGGATCTCTCTGCCTTCGATGGCGCGCTGCACGTTCTCCTCGGCCAGCGCGAGGGAGAAGATGCTCGCCTCATCGGCATCGAGCGGCACCTCGATGGTGGCGCGCAGCTTGCCCAGCACCTGAACGGCCAGGGTAACCGTCTCGGCCGCGAGCAATGCGGGGTCGGCCTCGGGCCAGGGCAGCTCGGCCACCAGGGCACCCGCGGCGGGGCCGCAAGCCGATGGTCCGGCGGGCTGCATGGCGGCATACAGCTCCTCGGCAAGATGCGGCATCATCGGCGCGCAGAGGCGGATCAGCGTCTCCAGCGCCTCGGGCCGGGCCGGCGCCGCACCGGGCGGCGCGTCGGCGATCGCGTTGGCGAATTCGTGGATGCGGGCGACACCCACATTGTAGGCGAAGGTTTCCAGCGCCAGCGTCACCGCGGCGATGGCGCGGTGGGTGACCTGGCGC